>NZ_LHCD01000028.1:0-107897 GCF_001262595.1 Methylobacterium sp. ARG-1 | reverse complement strand
CCGCTTCGACGCGGCGCTCGGCGGTCTCGGCGGCTGCCCGTTCGCGCCGGGTGCCACCGGCAACATCTGCACCGAGGATCTGGTCAGCATGGCCCACGAGATGGGGATCCGGACCGGTCTCGACCTGCCGGCCCTGATCGCCCTGTCCCGGGACTTGCCACGGCTCGTCGGCCACGAGGTGCCGGGCCAGGTCGCCAAGGCCGGCCGGCCCTGCGACCTGCACCCGGTCCCCCGGGCCGCCTGACGTCTCAACGAACGCCGCGCGACAAAGCCGCCCATCGAAGGCGGCTCCGCGCATCCGGCCCTTCCGCGACGGGGCGGCCGGACTTCTCCAGGGAGGAACACGATGGCCATCGCGGTGACCGGCGCGCCCGCGCGCCCAGAGGACGTGACCGAGACCGGAATCGTCCGGAAGGTCGCGTGGCGGCTGATGCCGCTGATCATGGTCTGCTACCTGTTCGCGTTCTTCGACCGGATCAACATCAGCTTCGCCAAGTTCCAGCTTCAGAGCGACCTCGGCTTCAGCAACGTCGCCTACGGGCTCGGCGCCAGTATGTTCGTGGTCGGCTACGTCATCTTCGAGGTGCCGTCGAACCTGTTCCTCTACCGGGTCGGCGCGCGCCGCTGGATCGCCCGGATCATGATCTCCTGGGGGATCGCCACCGCGCTGATGATCTTCATCCGCACCGAGTGGCACTTCTACACCCTGCGCTTCCTCATCGGCGCCATGGAGGCGGGCTTCGCGCCCGGCATCCTGTACTACCTGACCCTGTGGTTCCCGGCCTCCCATCGCGGGCGGATCACCTCGTTCCTGTTCGTGGCCTCGGCCTTCTCCGGCATCGTCGGGGCGCCGGTGGCCGGCCTGATCCTCGGTGGACTCAACGGCGTCGCCGGGCTCGCCGGCTGGCAATGGCTGTTCCTGGCCGGCGGCCTGCCCTGCCTCCTGCTCGGCGCGCTGGTGCTGATGCGCCTCGACGACCGGATCTCCGACGCCGGCTGGCTCTCGCAGCCGGAGAAGGACCTGCTGTCGGCCCGGATCGCCCACCACAACCGGGAGATCGGCGACCATTCGCTCCTCGGCGCGCTCCGCCAGCCGGGCTTCCTGATGATCGGGCTGGTCTACTTCCTCCTCCAGATCGGCTCCTACGGCCTGAACTTCTGGGGGCCGGACCTGATCAAGACCGCCAGCGGCAGCAGCGCGGCCTATGTCGGGTTCCTGACCGCGATCCCCTACATCTGCGGCGCGATCAGCATGGTGGTGGTCGGGCGCCTGTCCGACGCCTCGGGTGAGCGGCCGAAATTCGTCGCCGCGCTGGCGATCGCTGCGGCCATCGGGTTTTTCACCGCCGGCCTGTTCGATCGGCAGATCGTGCCGCTGATGATCTCGCTGGCGCTGCTGGGGTCCGGGATCGTCGCCTCGATCCCGACCTTCTGGACTCTGCCGGCCAAGCTCGTGACCGGCGTCGGCGCGGCGGGCGGCATCGCGCTGATCAACACGCTCGGCCAGCTCGGCGGCATCGTCAGCCCGGTGATGGTCGGCTGGGTCAAGGACCTGACCGGATCCACGACGCCGGCCCTCTACGTCATCGGCTCGCTCTGCCTGGTGGCGGCCGGCCTCCTGCTGTTCGCCATGCCGGCGAGCCTGCGCCGAAGCGATCGCGGCCCCTGAGCGGGGCGCGCCGGAGCGTTATTGCAGACCCAGCCCGATGGCGCGCCGGAAGTCGCTGGGCGCCAGGCCGAACCGGCTCTTGAACCGGCGGGAGAAATGGGCCCGGCTGGCGAAGCCGCAGCCGCCGGCCAGGGTGTCGATCGTCAGGTGGGTGCAGGTCGGGTCCGCCAGGCGATCGGCCGCGACCTCCAGACGGCGCTGCCAGATCCAGTCGGAGACGTGCTGGCCGCGCTCGTCGAACAGCGCCTGGAGCCGGCGCAGCGAGACGCCGACCGCCGCCGCGAGCCGGGGCGGATCGAGAGTGGGGTCGCCGAGATGCGCTTCGACATGCGCCTTGGCCCGCTGGACAAGGACGTCGCCGCTGGCCGGAAGGGGCGCGTCCAGGGCGATCCGCTCGGCGATGCTGGCCACGATCAGGTCCACGCCGATCGACCCCATCCGGGCGCCCGTGACGGGATCGAGCCGGTGATGCATGCGGCTCAGCTCCTCGAAGAAGCTCATTGCCAGGATCGCGGTGGCCAGCTCGGCGCCCACGGTCAGGGCCGCGTAGCGACGGGCCGGCCCGAGCACGCGCTCCAGGCGCTCGCGCGGCATCTTCAGGTAGAGTGATTGGTTGCCGGGGCTCGTCGTGATCACCGTCGGTTGATGCTCGATCACGACCAGGTCGCCCTGGCGTTGCAAGGATGTCCGATCCCGCTGCCCGACCGTTGTCGAGCCGGCGAGGATGAAGGCCACGCTGATCCCGCCCTCGTCGCCCAGGCGACGGATTGCGCGCGGTGTCGCCTCGCTGCGGAGGGGGCCCTCCGAGACGCGCGTCATCGTCAGAGGGCCAAGGGTGGCGCTCTCCAGCTTGGCCTCGAACGGACCAGAGCCGAGCCGCTCCTGCTCGAGAGGCAGGCGCTGCTCTTCCAGTGTCTCCAGCCACCGCTTGAATCTGGTATTGATAGGGATATTTTCGGTCGAAAACAATAATCTCATAAATATAATTCCATTTTCACAGATACGATTTGCGGTGTCATCGCGTTATGCTGTTCTGAGGTATTGTTTTGGGGCTTTGATTGCTTGATTGTATTTTTATAATGTAGATCAAATATCGACCGGTCTCGCGGCCACCGGAGTAAGGTGTTGCAGGGGCCTATATCAAAATTTCCGCCGCCGATGCAAATGCCGCTCTGCTTTTTCACAGGCCGCCGAGCATCCCGCCGGCGGGACAACACATGCCGTGGCCGCCATGCAGCACGCCCGGGCATCGTGCGGTCATGCGGGGCGTCCGTTGCGGCCCGCGCCCCGCCGCGACGGGTCGAACGCCCCTACGGCGTGCCCAGGAGGGCCGCGATCCGGTACTCGCGCGGGGACATGCCGTGGCGTTCCTTGAAGCGGCGGGAGAAATGGGCTTGGCTCGCGAAGCCGCAGCCGAAGGCCACGGCACCGATCTGTATATGGGCGCCGCTCGGATCGGCCAGCCGCTTGGCGGCGGCCTCGAGCCGGCGATGCCAGATCCAGTCGGAAATGTGCTGGCCGCGCGCGTGGAACAATTCCTGGAGCCGGCGCAACGAAACGCCGACCGCGGCCGCCAGATGCGGTGGGTCCAGGGTCGGGTCGCCGAGATGGGCCTCGACATACGCCTTGGCGCGCTGGACTACGACGGTCCCGTGCAGCGGCTGCGGCACCTCCTTGGCCATCCGCTCGGCGATACAGGCCACGATCAGGTCGACGCCGATCGTCGACATCCGTTCGGCCGCGTCGGCATCGAGCCGGTGGCGCACCTGAACCAACTCGCGGAAGAAGCTTGCGGCGAGGCTGGTCGAGGCCACTTCCGCCCCCATCGCCAGCGCGGTGTAGAGCCGGGTGGGCCCGAGCATGCTCTCTAGGCGCTCACGCGGCAGTTCCAAAAACATGGACTGGCTGCCCGCGCTCGTCGTCACCACGGCCGGCCGGTGATCGAGCACGACGATGTCGCCGGGCTTCTGAACGGAATCCCTGCCGTCCTGAAGGCAGGTCGAGGTGCCGGCGAGCTTGAACAGCACGACGGCCATGCCGGCCCTGTCGTGATGGCGGGCGGCGTTGGGCGTCGTCTCGCTGCGCAGGGCGCCCTGCGTGATGCGGCTCATGTTGAGGGAGCCGACGCTGGCGACCTCCATCTTGCCGGCGAACGGTCTGTCGTCGAGGCGTTCGATCTCGATCGGCACGAGCCGCTCGAACAGCACCTCCCGCCAGATCTGGAAGCTGTTCTTCGGGTGGAGGCCGTCAGTCGTGAATACGGGCTGCACGGGTGCTGTTCCCTGGCGGGGCCGAGTGGCGTGATGGCCTACGGGGTGCTGACGAGGGCCACCTGGCGATACTCGCGGGGAGTCATGCCGTGGCGTTCCTTGAAGCGGCGGGAGAAACGGGTCTGGTTGGCGAAGCCGAAGCCGAAGGAAAGCGGTCCGATCGACAGGTGGACGCCGCGCGGCTCGGTCAGGCGCTTGGTCACGACCTCGGGCCGGCGGTGCCGGATCCAGTCGATGCCGATCGATGCCATCCGGGCGGCCGATGCAGGATCGAGCTGGGCGCACAGGCGGACCAACTCGTGGACGAATGTGACTGTCACAGCCGTGGAGGCGCCGTCCGCGCCCGTCGCCATGGCCGCATAGAGGCGCGTGAATCCCAGAACGCTCTCCAGGCGCTCGCGCGGCAGTTCCAGGAGCAGCGCTTGGCTGCCCGCATGGGATTCGTGGGGCGCCGGACGATGATCGATCACCACGATGTCACCGGGCCGCTGCACAGTCGACCGGTCCTCCTGGCCGAGCATCGATACGCCGGCGAGCTTGAAGATCACCACGACCGTGCCGTCCTCGCTGTGGCGCTGGATCTGCTCGTGCGGCGCCTCGCTTCGGGTGGCGCTACCGATGATGCGCATCAGCGATAGGGGCCCGGGACGGGCGGCCGCGCGCTTGCCGGTGAACGGCCCGTCGTCGCGATGCGACGGCTCGTAGGGCACGCCCCACCCAGAGATTGCATCCCGCCGCTGCCGAAAACTGTGCAACGGGTTAACGCTCTCGGTCGAAAACAGTGGTTCCATCAGTAAATTTTTTTATCGACCGGCATTCCGCGCGGCGAGGACAAGGGATCCGCGTCTTCAGACAAGCGCCGCCGGGCACATATTGTATATTGTTTCTCACCTCAAGAGATGCACTTAGGCAACTTGAGGTTAGCGTGGCAACTCACCGTCGGTGGGGTGTCCGGCGGATGTCGATCACTGGGGCGGATCTTCGGGCCGTCGATCGGCAACGCGGGCCATTAGTAACGAAATGTTGAACAGCGACACCTGACATGATCAATCAAACCGAACCCCGCTCTTCCTTCCTGATCGAGAAAGTCGGCGCGATCGTCGCTGCCTATGTGTCGCGGAACCCCGTGGGGGCGGGAGACCTGCCGGTGCTGATCGACCAGGTCCACACGGCCATCGCGGTGCTGCAGAGGAACCCCACCGGCCGCGCCGCGGGCTGGACCGGCCCGTCCGCCGAGCAGATCGAGGCCTCGATCGGCCGTGATGGCCTGATCAGCTTCATCGACGGCCGCTCCTACAAGACGCTCAAGCGGCACCTCACCGCCAACGGCCTGACGCCCGAGCGCTACCGGGCCAAGTTCGGCCTGCCCGCCGATTACCCGATGGTCGCCCCCGGCTACGCCGCGCGGCGCTCCGAGATCGCCCGGGCGATCCAGCTCGGCAATCAGGTGGATTGAATGACGGCCCGCGCCATGACCCAGCCGGTTTGCCGGCATCCGGAGGCGGATCGCTCCGCGGCGATCCTGGAACGCATCGCCGACACGCTCCATCTGCCGGTCGACGCGTTCTTCCCGGACGAGCGCGCACCGGGCGAGACGGTCGCTCAGGCCGCGGATCTCGTGACGGCCTTCATGGCGATCGAGACCGTCGCCGCGCGCCGCACCTGCCTGGCCTTCGTGCGCGCCATGGCGCGCCCGTAACCACCCGAGACATCGGGACCAGAACGGACAGGGCCGTTTCCGTCGACCACGGAAACGTCCCTGTCCGTCTCGATAGCGCGCTGCGTGCCACCGGGCCCGCGGCGCAGGATCCTGCACCGCGGGCCCGGCCCCGTCAGAAGACGTGGCGCAGCAGGAAATACAGGCCCGCCGCCAGCGTGATGGCGGCCGGCAGGGTCAGCACCCAGGCGAGCGCCATGTTGCGCACCGTCGACATCTGCAGGCCCGAGCCGTTGGCCGCCATCGTCCCGGCCACGCCCGAGGACAGGATGTGCGTGGTCGAGACCGGCAGGCCGTAGAGCTCGGCGAGCCCGATCGTGCCCGCGGCCACGATCTCGGCCGAAGCGCCCTGGGCGTAGGTGAGGTGGGTCTTGCCGATCTTCTCGCCCACCGTGACGACGATGCGCTTCCAGCCGACCATCGTGCCGAGCCCGAGCGCCAGGGCGACGCAGATCTTCACCCAGCCCGGGATATAGCGGGTGCCGTTGTTCAGCAGCCCGGTATAGGTCTTCAGGGTCGCCTTCTCGGGGTCCGAGAAGTCCACCCCGGCGCCCGGCAGCAGCCGCACCGCGTCGGCGGCGAGGTACATGTCGCTGCGCATGTTCTCGGTCTGGGCGGCCGGCACGGTGCGGATTGCGCCGTAATTCTTCACGCTGGCGGCGATGTCGTTCGCGAGCGCCGAGAGGGCGGCGTAGACCGGCGGCTGGTTCAGGTTCTTGGTCTTCAGGGCCTCCGTCACCGTCCGGCGCGCCTGCACGGCATCCGGCTGGGGGGCGCGGGCGGCGCGGGCGGCGAAAACCTGGCTCGCCGACGTGGAGGCCTCGATGAAGGCCGGGGTCGTTTCGTCCGACATGGTCCGGTTCAGCGCGTAGGCGGTGGGCGCGGCGCCGATCAGGATCAGCATGATCAGGCCCATGCCCTTCTGGCCGTCATTGCCGCCGTGGAAGAACGACACCAGCGTGCAGGTCAGGATCAGCATGCCGCGGATCCAGATCGGCGGCGGCGCCTCACCCTTGGGGGCCTCGTAGAGGTCCTTGCGGCGCACCAGGAATTTCAGGACGAGCAGCAGCGCCGCGGCCAGGACGAAGCCGCAGACCGGCGAGAACAGCAGCGCCTTGAACACGTTGAGCGCCTGGCCCCAATCAACGCCGGCGGTGCCGGTGCCGCCGCTCATGAGCTGGTTACCCAGTCCGACGCCCAGGACCGAGCCGATCAGCGCGTGCGACGACGAGTTCGGCAGGCCGAAGGCCCAGGTCCCGAGATTCCAGATGATGGCGGCCAGCAGCAGCGCGAAGATCATCGCGTAGCCGGCCCCCGAGCCGACATGGAGGATCAACTCCACCGGCAGCAGGGTGACGATGGCGTAGGCCACCGCGCCGGAGGACAGCATCACCCCCAGGAAATTGAAGAAGCCCGACCAGACCACCGCCACCAGCGGCGGCATCGAGTGGGTGTAGATCACGGTCGCCACCGCGTTGGCGGTGTCGTGGAAGCCGTTCACGAATTCGAAGGCGAGGGCGATCAGCAGCGCGAGCCCGAGCAGCGCGAAGGCCCCGTAGGCCAGCGGCGCCTCGCCGGCCGCGTTCATGTCGGTGATCAGGCTCACCACCGCGTAGCCGAGCCCGGCCACCAGGACAGCCAGGAAGGCGACCACGCCACCCAGATGCATCCCGTGGTCGAGACGCGGACCGCTCGCTGGCCTGCCTCCCGCCGCCGGCTGCGGCATTACGGCGGAATCGGACATGGGCCCTCGCGTTGAATCGTCTTCGGAAGCGGGGCGGGATTAGGATTACGCGATGACGGTTCAGTGACGTTTTACCGGGCCGATTCACGGCAGCATTATATTCGCGCGTCTAGGGCCGATAATACGAAGCTATTAATTGGGACGACATTCAGTCGGTCTTCCTAGAGTTCAGGGCCGGTGTGTTTACTGATACGGCGGCACCCGCTGCGGATGCCGAGGACTGACATCTGTCCGCAGAAAACTCGAGCCGTCCGCTGGACGATGCCGCGGATTCAACCAGTCGTGAGTAGATTTGGTCATCGGCGGCTGGGATGCAAGAAGCAACGTGCAAGCAACGCGATCGGAAAATTTATGCCGGCTAAGATAAGTGCCTGTTGCGCGTGAGATACAGCCCGTGATTCAGCGCAATGTGTATGGATTATGACGCGTTCGCATCCGTAGAATTCGTTAAATCTCCTGCCGCAGGCCGAATGGCCGCAGGCTTGGGGGCCGGGAATGACGTTTCGCTACGGGGTCTCGATCGCGGCGTTGATGGTCGCCGCATGCGGTTCGGGTGTGCAGGCGCAGACCGTCAACACGACGGCCTCCGACGTCAACGTCCTCAACCTGCTGTCGCCGTTCCTGTCGCTCAACGCGACGGCGACCGGGCAGGCGACGCTGGACCAGAACCTGTCGCAGACGGCGGCACTGAACAACGGTGCCGGGCTCGCCCGGCAGCAATTGGCGATCAGCGACAAGAACCTCCTCGCGTCGGCCAGCAACAACCTGTCCTCGGTCGGGCTGGGCACCTACGGCGTCGCCGCGAATATCGGCGGCGGCTTGCCCCGTCAGACGCCGATCAACGGCATCGTCCCGCAGCAGCTCGTCGGCGGTCTCGGCACGCAGCTCGGGCCGATCTACCAGCGCGGGGTCGCCCAGGGCGCCGGCGGCGCACTCGGCAGCGTGGCCAACCTGCTGGTCAATGCCAACACGTTCACGGGCAACAACCTGGGCGTCGCCAAGAACTACTTCGCCAACGGCGCGGCCAACAATCCGAGCGTGACCCCGGCCAATTACGCGGCGGTGCCCGCGGTCGCGCCGGCAGGCTACACGCTGCCGACCTATAACGGCCTGCCCAACACCACCAACAGCGTCTACGATCTCGCCTACGGAGTGAACAACACCCAACCTGGCCAGGACGTCTACGGGTCCTCGCGCCCCGTCCAGGTCGCGCCCAAGCGGTTCAACGCGTTCGATCCGACGGCGCTCAACGGCATCGCCACGAACCCGTCCTTCCCGAGCGGCCACACCACCTACGCGTTCACCAGCGGCTACCTGCTCGCGATGCTGGTGCCGCAGCAATATCAGAGCCTGCTGCTGCGCGCCTCCGAGTACGGCGAGAGCCGCATCGTCCTCGGCGTCCACTACCCGCTCGACGTCATCGGCAGCCGGGCCCTGTCGGCCTACGGCCTCGCCCAGGCCTTCACCAACCCGGCCTATATCAACAACGCCGCGGTGACCGGCGTCGCGCTCAACCTGCCCAACCAGTTCGTCCAGGCCCAGGGCCAGATCCAGGCCTACCTCGCCGCCCAGTGCGGCAACACCGTCGCGGCCTGCGCGGCCGGGGCGCCCAATATCACGGGCAACCCCTACATCCCCTCCGCCGCCAACCAGGCCGCCTACCGGGCCCGCCTGACCTACGGCCTGCCGACCCTGTCCTTCGCCCAGGCCCCGCGCGAGGCCGCCCCCGCGGGCGGGCCCGACGCCTCGATCCTGCTGGCCCCGCTCTACGGCGGATCGACCGCGGCCGCCCGCACCCTCGCCCCCCAGGGCGGCCTCTACGGCCAGCTCGCGACCGACACGATCAACCAGGTCGTCGTCAACACCGAGACCAACGCGCTGGCCGCCTTCTACGGCACCCCGCTGAGCTACTGGAGCCGCATCGACCTCTACGCCGCCGCCGGCTATTTCGGGAACGTCACCGGCACCCTGCGCATGGACGCCACCGACCGCCTCGGCATCGATGTCGGCATCGGCAATGGCGGCGCGCTCTACGCCAACGGCACGATCGCGGGCACCGTCTCGGTCAATGCCGGCGGCCTGCTGGGCGGCTCGGGCAGCGTCGGGGGCGTCAACGCGCTGTCGGGCGGCACGGTGTCGCCGGGCAACTCGATCGGCACGCTCACCGTCGCCGGCGCGGCCGCCTTCGCCCCGGGCTCGACCTACCGGGTCGAGGCCAACGCCGCCGGACAGGCCGACAAGATCGCCGCCGGCGGCACCGCGACGCTGGCCGGCGGCACCGTGCAGGTGCAGGCGGCCTCGGGCGCCTACAACCCGCGCACCACCTACGCGATCCTCACCGCCGCCGGCGGCGTCTCCGGCCGGTTCGACGGGGTCACCGCCAACCTCGCCTTCCTGTCCCCGGGCCTGCGCTACCGCCCCAACGCGGTCGACCTGACCCTCACCCGCAACGACGTGCCGCTCGCCGCCGGCGCCACCGGCCGCAACGGCATCGCCGCCGCCGACGCGATCCAGGCGGCCGGCGCCGGCCGGGCCTATGACGCCGCCCTGGCCTTCACCACGGAGGAGGCCGCCGACGGCTTCCGGGCGCTCTCCGGCGACATCCATGCCAGCACGGTCTCGGCCGCCTACGAGACCGCGTTCTTCGTGCGCGAGGCGGTACTCGACCGCCTGCGCCGGGGGAGCGACGCCCAGGGCCTGGATTACGGCACCGTGCCGGCGGCCTACACCGCCGACCTGCCGGGCCGGGCGCCGCCGGTGGCCCATGTCCCGGTGCGCGCCCTCGATTCGCAGGTGTTCGGCCTCTGGGGCCAGGGCTTCGGCGCGTTCGGCACGGCGGGCGGGGGCGGCAACGCCTTCGACCTCGACCGGCAGATCGCCGGCTTCGCGCTCGGCGCCGACATCCGGCTGCCGAGCGGGGTCCGGTTCGGCCTGGTCGGCGGCTACACCGAGACCAACCTCGACAGCGCCGGCCGGCTGGGCGGCGGTGCCCGGGCGGAGAGCGCGACGCTCAAGAGCGGCTTCGGCGGCGTCTACGGCGGCTACGCGTTCGGCCCGGTCTCGGTGCGGCTGGGCGCCCTCTACGCCGATACCGACACCCGCACCCGGCGCAGCGTGCTCTACGGCCTGTCGGACAGCCCGACCGGCCATGGCGGCGGCCATACCGTCCAGGGTTTCGGCGAGATCGGCTACCGGTTCGCGTTCGGCGCGGCCTCTGCCGGGGCCTCGAAGGACGGGCCGGCGGTGGCGGCCTCGTCTATCGAGCCGTTCGTGGGCGGGGCGTATATCGGCATCCGGCGCGACGGGTTCGCGGAGACCGGGGGCGCGGCGGCGCTGGTGAGCTACGCGCGCGACTACGACCTCGGCGCGGTGACGGCGGGGGTGCGGGCGCAGACCAGCCTGGATCTGGGCTTCGGGCTTCCGGTGACGGCGCACGGGCAGCTGGGCTACCGGCGGGCGTTCGGGGACGTGGTGCCGACGGCTCTGCTGAGCTTCGGCAGCGGGCCTTCCTTCCTGAGCGCGGGCGTCCCGATCGACTGGGACGCGCTGGTGGCCGGCGCCGGGCTCGACCTGGCGGTGGCGCCCAACGCCAGACTGGGCGTGGCCTATACCGGCCAGGTCGGCGCCCGCGCCCAGGACCAGGCCGTCAAGGGCAATTTCACCCTCCGGTTCTGATGGGCGCTCTGTCACACGACTGACGCGGTCCGGCCGCTAGAGCCGCGCTCGGACTGGGTGCGGCTCTAAGTCGTTGATGCGACGCGCGCTCGCCGGCGAGCCAGGCCGATCACGAGCGTACACGAGGGATCCGCATGATTGACCCCACGGTGTCGGCTTTGTCCCTCGGCGCGATCCTGGCCCTCGTCCAGATCGCCAGCATCGCGATCGCGGGCCGGCGCATCGGCCAGGTCCGCGGCGCCTCCACCTTCCCGGCCGGCGCCCCCGTCTCCCTGGTCCGCCCGCTCCACGGGATCGAGGCGTTCAGCGACGAGATGCTGGCCCGCAGCTTCCGCCTCGCCTATCCGGCCTACGAGCTGATCTTCTGCGTGGCCGATTCCGACGATCCGATCGTGCCGCGGGTGCAACGCCTGATCGCCGACCACCCGCAGGTGCCGGCCCGGCTGATCCTCGGCGACGAGCGCATCAGCGACAATCCGAAGCTCAACAATTGCCTGCGCGGCTGGCGCGCCGCCGCGCATGACTGGGTCGTGCTGGCCGATTCCAACGTGGCCATGCCGCCGGACTACCTACAACGGCTCCAGGCGGCCTGGCGGGACGAGACCGGCCTCGTCTGCTCGACCCCGGCGGGCGCCCGGCCGGGCAGCTTCATGGCCGAGGTCGAATGCGCCTTCCTCAATACGCTGCAGGCGCGCTGGCAATACGCTGCCGAGGCGTTCGGCCTGGGCTTCGCGCAGGGCAAGAGCATGCTCTGGCACAAGCCCTTCCTGGAGGCCCAGGGCGGCCTGCAGGCGCTGGCCTCCGAGATCGCCGAGGACGCCGCCGCCACCAAGCTGGTGCGGGCGGCGGGCAAGCGCGTCCATCTGGTCGCGAGCCCGTTCGAGCAGCCGCTCGGGCCCCGCGGCTTCCGGGAGGTTTGGGCCCGGCAGCTGCGCTGGGCCCGGCTGCGGCGGGTGACCTTCCCGCTGTTCTTCGCCCCGGAGATCGGCAGCGGCGTCCTGCTGCCGGCGCTCCTGATCGCCCTCTGGGCCGGCAGCCTGACCGGGCTCGCGGGCGCTGCCGCCCTCGCCGGGCTGTGCTATGTCGCCGAAGACCGGCTCGCGGCCCGCGCGGGCTGGCATCGCGGGCCGCGGATGTGGGTGGCCTTCCTGGTTCGCGACGCCCTGATCCCGGCGATCTGGCTGGGGGCCTGGGTGCAGAGCGCCATCGTGTGGCGCGGCAACGCCATGGATGTGCGCCCGCGCCGGGCGAGCGTCGACCGCGCCTGCGCGCCGACGGCGTGACCGCGCGGGAGCCGGAGGTCGGGACATGACGCGCCGCTACGCTCTCTACTGGCTCCCCGCCCCCGGCTCGGGGCTCGCGGCCTTCGGCAATGCCGTGCTCGGCTACGACAACGTCGCCGGCGCCCCGGTCCCGCATCCGGACGGGCTCGGCGACTTCGCTGGGGTCACCGCCGGGGCCCGGATCTACGGGTTCCACGCGACCCTCAAGGCGCCGATGCGCCTCGCCCCGGCGGCCGAGGAGGCCGACCTTCTCGCGACCGCCCGGGACCTCGCGGCCGGGCACCCGCCGGTTTCGCTCGGTCTGCTGCGGGTCGCGGCGCTCGGGCCGTTCCTCGCCCTGGTGCCCGAAGCCCCGCCGCCGGAGCTCGGCCTGCTCGCCGCCGAATGCGTCGCCGCCCTCGATCCGCTGCGGGCACCGCTCTCGGAGGCCGAGCGCGCCAAGCGCCGCCCGGAGCGCCTTGATCCGCGCGGCCGCGCGCTCCTGGCCCGCTGGGGCTACCCGTATGTCTTCGAGGCCTTCCGGTTCCACATGACGCTGACCGATGCCCTGCCGGAGCCCGACCGGGCCGCCTGGCTGCGCCGGCTGACCGACGCCTACGCGGCCTCCGGACCGGAACCGGTGGTGATCGACGCCGTGTGCCTCCTGTCCCAGGACGGGTCCGAGCCGTTCCGGCTTCTGGCGCGCCTGCCCTTTGGGGGCGCCCATGGCTGAGCATTATCTGGGCCTCACGCCCGCGATCGACCCGAGCGCCCGGGTCACCGAGTGCCATCTCGGCCGCTACACCGAGGTCGGCGCCCGCACGCGCCTGACCGAGACCGTCCTCGACGATTATTCCTACATCAGCCAGGACGGCGAGGTGATCTACACCACCATCGGCAAGTTCTGCTCGATCGCGTCCCACGTCCGGATCAACCCGGGCAACCACCCGATGGAGCGCGCGAGCCAGGCGCATTTCACCTATCGGGCCCATGCCTATTGGCCGGAGGAGGTGGACGAGGAATCTTTCTTCGAGCGCCGCCGGTCCAGCCCGGTGACCATCGGCCACGATGTCTGGATCGGCCACGGGGTCGTCGTGCTGCCCGGCCGCACCATCGGCACCGGCGCCGTAATCGGCGCGGGGGCGATCGTGACCCGCGACGTGCCGGCCTACACGATCGTCGTCGGCAACCCGGCCCGGCCGGTGCGCCGCCGCTTTCCCGAGGCAATCGCCGAACGCCTGGAGCGACTCGCCTGGTGGGATTGGGACCATGAGCGCCTGCGCCGGGCGCTGCCGGATTTCCGCACGCTCCCGATCGAGGATTTCCTGGAGCGGTACACGGGCTGGTCCGGGACATAGAGCACAGCGCTATGCACAGTGGCCGCTTTGATGCGCCGACTAAGTACATCGGATCGTATTCGTCATCCAATTGTCGTCGAAGAGGCGTTTATCTGCGCGCATTCCGCAGTGGATGGAAATGAATGCTCGTCGTCGAGGATCTCACGCGTCAGTACGGCGGCCGCCGGGCCGTGGACGGTGTCTCGTTGCAGATCGAACGCGGGACCTTCGTGGGCGTGATCGGCCGGTCTGGAGCTGGCAAATCGACACTTCTGCGCCTGATCAACCGGCTTGCCGACCCAAGCTCGGGCCGCATCCTCTATGACGGCCGCGATGTCACCGGCCTGACGGGCCGGGCCCTGCGGGAATGGCGCACCCGCTGCGCCATGATCTTCCAGCAATTCAACTTGGTCGGCCGGCTGGACGTGATGAACAACGTCCTGATGGGCCGGCTCAGCCATGTGCCGACCCATCGGTCCCTGCTCCGGATGTGGTCGGACGAGGACCGAGCCATGGCGCTCGCCGCCCTCGAGAGCTTCGACATGGGGGAGTTCGCCGGCCAGCGGGCCGACGGCCTGTCGGGCGGGCAGCAGCAGCGCGTCGCCATCGCCCGGGCCCTCGTGCAGGAGCCGGAGATCCTGCTGGCCGACGAGCCGGTGGCGTCCCTGGATCCGCGCAACACCCGCCTGGTGATGGACGCGCTGGCCGCGGTGAACCGGCGCTACGGCATCACGGTCCTGTGCAACCTGCACTCGCTCGACCTCGCCCGCGCCTATTGCGACCGCCTCGTCGGCCTTGCTGCCGGCCGGGTGGTGTTCGATGGCGGTCCGTTCGACCTGACCGAGGATGTGGCGCGCCGCCTCTACGGCCTGGAGGCCGGCGAGGTGCTGGACGATTCCGCCGAGCGCGAGGCGGAGCAGCGGGCGGCCATGCCGGGACTCCCGGGTCTCGTGCCGGTCCAGCCCATCCGTGAGGCCGCCATCGGCGCCTGAGCCGGCGGCGTCGGGACCAAAACGCTAAAAACGATGGGGCGGGGAAGCGCCTGGCTTGGTGTGCCGATTGCGGTCGGCCGATCCAACGCCTGATACGGATCTGAGACAAACACGATGATCACCCGACGCACCCTCGCCGCCGCGGCAGCGCTCACGCTGCTCGGCCTGCCGGCCGCCGCCCAAGATCGGAAGGACCGCTATCCCGAGCTGAGCCTGGGGGTGATCCCCGCCGAGAACGCCAGCGGCACGGCCGACCGTTACGCGCCTCTGACCGCTTACCTGACCAAGGCGCTCGGCGTGCCGGTGAAGTTGCGGGTCGCCAGCGACTACGCCGCGGTGATCGAGGGCCAGCGCGCCGGCAACATCCACATCGCGTTCTACGGGGCGGCCTCGCTCGCCCGTGCCGCGATGACCGGGGTGAAGCTCGAGCCGATGGTGAGCCCGGTGCATGAGACCGGAACCGCGGGCTATTATTCGGTGATCTACGCCCTGGCCTCCAGCCCGTACAAGACGGTCGAGGATCTCAAGGGCAAGAAGCTCGCCCTGGTCGATCCGAACTCCACTTCCGGCAACCAGGCGCCGCGCTTCTTCCTGAAGCAGGCCGGCTACGACGTCGACACGTATTTCGGCAAAGCTGTCTATGCCGGGAGCCACGAGAACGCCGTCCTGGCCCTGACCCAGGGCACCGTGGATGCGGCGGCGAACTTCTGGAACTCCGAGACGGACAGCAATCTCACGCGCATGCTTACCAAAGGCGTCGTCAAGGATGCTGCCGGCAAGCCGATGCAGAAGTCGGACTTCCGCATCGTGTTCAAGTCCGGCTCCCTGCCGGGGGACGCTTACGCCGTGCTGGCCACCCTGCCCGACGACCTGAAGGCCAGGATCCGCCAGGCCTTCGTCGATCTGCCCAAGGCCGACAAGGCGGCGTTCGACCGGCTCTCCGACGGCAAGGATCTCGGCGTCACCCCGGTGACGCTCAAGGACTACCAGCCGGTCATGGACATGCTGAAGGCCAACGACGAGCAGCGCAAACGCTCCTGATCCCGGCCTTCACCCGGTTCGCACCGCGTTGCGAGCGCCACCGCCTCACCACCGGCATGCCGCCGCCCTGCGGCCGGCCGATCCGTCGCCCGACGCCCACTTGAGGACCACACGATGATCACCCGACGCACCCTCGCCGCCGCCGCGGCGCTCGCCCTCCTCGGCCTGCCGGCCGCCGCCCAGGACTGGAAGGTTAAGTATCCCGAGCTGACCCTGGCGGTTATCCCCATGGAGAATGCCAGCGGTACCAACGACCGCTACGCCCCCCTGGCGAACTACCTGAGCAAGGCGGTCGGCGTGCCGGTGAAGCTGCGGGTCGCCAGCGACTACGCCGCGGTGATCGAGGGCCAGCGCGCCGGCAACATCCACATCGCGTTCTACGGGCCGGCTTCCTTCGCCCGCGCCGTGATGACCGGCGTGAAGGTCGATCCGATGGTGAACCCGCAGCACGAGACCGGCGCCTCGGGCTATTACTCGGTGATCTACACGCTGGCCTCCAGCCCGTACAAGACGGTCGAAGACCTCAAGGGCAAGAACCTCGCCCTGGTCGATCCGAACTCCACCTCCGGCAACCAGGCCCCGCGCTTCTTCCTGAAGCGGGCGGGCTTCGACGTGGACAAGCATTTCGCCAAGGCGGTGTTTGCCGGCAGCCACGAGAATGCCGTCCTGGCCCTGACCCAGGGCACCGTCGACGCCGCCGCGAACCTGTGGAACTCCGAGACCGACTCGATCGTGACTCGCATGATTACGAAAGGCATGCTGAAGAAGCCCGACGGCACGCCGATGCAGAAGTCGGATTTCCGGGTGGTGTTCAAGTCCGACTTCCTGCCCGAGGGCCCCTATGCCGTGCTGGCGAGCCTGCCGGACGACCTGAAGGCCAAGATCCGCCAGGCTTTCCTCGACATGCCGACCGCCGACAAGGCGGCGTTCGACAAGCTGTCCGACGGCAAGGATCTCAGCCTCACCCCGGTGACGCTCAAGGATTACCAGCCGATCATCGACATGCTGAAGTTCAACGACGAGCAGCGCAAGAAATCCTGATCGCAAGCCTGATCGGACCCCCGCCTTGCGCGGCCTGACACCCCTGCCGCCGGAGCGGGCAGCCGCCCTCTCCGGCCTGTACGCGGCGGCGAGCGGCGCCGCGCGCCGCCGCACGCTCGCGAGCTTCGCCGCCGTGGCGGTGCTGGCGCTGCTCGCGGCCCTCGCCGCCGAGGTGCGGCCGCTGGTCTTCGCCGAGAATATCGGCAAGTTCACCGCCTATCTCGCGCAGATCTGGCCGCCGGTCGGTCTCGAGCATCCGCTCGAGGATGTGCGCGCCTGGTACTGGGGCCTGCCCAAATGGCTCGCCCTGCTCGGCGAGACCGTGCTGATGGCCTATCTCGGCACGCTGCTGGGCGGGCTCGCGGGCTTCGCCCTCAGCTTCGTGGCCGCCGCCAACCTGGTTCGGTCGCCCACGGTGCGCTTCGTCGCCAAGCGCTTCCTGGAGGTGTGCCGCACGATTCCCGACGTGGTGTTCGCGCTGCTGTTCGTCATCGCCTTCGGGCTCGGCCCGATGGTCGGCGTGCTGGCCCTGGCGGTCCACACCACCGGGGCGCTCGGCAAGCTGTTCTCCGAGGTGGTCGAGAATATCGACATGCGCCCGGTCGAGGGCCTGTCGGCCTCGGGCGCCAGCTGGATCGAGACCGTGCGCTTCGCCGTGCTGCCGCAGGTCCTGTCGAACTTCGCCTCCTACGCGCTGCTGCGCTTCGAGATCAACGTGCGCGGGGCGGCGGTGCTGGGCTTCGTCGGCGCCGGCGGCATCGGGCAGGAGTTTCTGGCCGCGATCCGCAACTTCTACTACGCGGATGTCAGCGCGATCCTCGGCCTGATTATCCTCACCGTCATCTGCATCGACCTCGCCACCGAGCAGGTCCGCCACCGGCTGACCGGCACCGAGGAGGCCCGATGAGCAAGGCCCGCTCCGAAACCCTGCGGGCCGAGGCTCGGGCCGAGCTCGCGCGCCTGCGCGCCCACTATCCGGCGCAGTTCCGGACGGATTGGCCCGCGCGCCTGCGCGCCGCGCTGCTTCTCGGCGGCCTGATCGGGCTGGCCGGCTTCGGCGCCTGGCAGTTCGAGATGTCGCCCGCGCGGCTCCTCTACGGGCTTGGGCGCCTCGGCGCCTTCGCGCTGCTGATGCTGCCGCCGTCGCCGGAGGGGCATCTCGGCACCTTCGTGCACGCCCTGGGCGAGACGTTGGGCATCGCCTTCCTGGGCACGCTGACGGCGGCGATCCTGGCCTTCCCGGTGGCGCTGCTCGCCGCCCGCAACGTCGTGCCCAACCCGTTCGCGCATTTCGCCGTGCGCCGGGGCCTCGACGTGATGCGCTCGGTCGACGTGCTGATCTGGGCGCTGATCTGGATCAACGTCGTCGGCCTCGGCCCCTTCGCGGGGATGCTCGCCATCGCGTGCTCGGATTTCGGGGCGTTCGGCAAGCTGTTCTCCGAGGCGATCGAGACCTGCGACCGGCGACCGGGCGAGGGCGTCGTCGCCTCGGGGGGCTCGGCCCTGCACCGCATCCGCTTCGGGCTGATCCCCGGGGTGCTGCCGGTGCTGGCGAGCCAAGTGCTGTATTTCTTCGAATCGAACACCCGCTCGGCCACGATCATCGGCATCGTCGGGGCGGGCGGCATCGGCCAGTACCTCACCGAGCTGATCCGCGTCCTGGAGCTGAAGCAAGTCGCGTTCCTGGTGCTGATGATCCTCGCCACCGTGGCGGCGATCGACTGGGTCTCGACCCGCCTGCGCCGGGCGATCATCGGGCCGGCGGCGCGCTGAGCGATTTCAGCCGCCGATCACCAGCTCGACCCGGTCGGCGGCGAACAGCGTGCGGTTCGCCTGGATCGGCACGCCAGCGGAGTCGATGTTGACGCTCGACACCACCATGACCACCCGCCCGGGGGCGATGTCGAGGCGCTCCGCCTCCTGGGCATCGGCCGGGCGGGCGCGGATCCGCGTCGAGAGGCGGGTGTAATCGTGGACCCCGCAGGCCGCGAAGGCGCGGGTGATCGAGCCGCGCTCGGCGTAAGCCGCGGCGAAACCGGAAAAGCGCGGCAGGGGCAGCCAGGTCTGCGCGGTCGAGATCGGGGCATCGTCCGCCCGGTGGATCGTCAGCAATTCGAGGATCGGCGCGCCCGGCTCGATCGCCAGCGCCGCCGCCTGCTTGGGTCCGGCCGGGACGGTGGCCGAGGCGAGCAGGTCGCCCCAGGCCTCGCGCCCGGCCCCGGTGACGATCTCGGAGAAGCGGGTGCGCGGGCCGATCGGGTAGGCGAGCGGCGCCTCCTCCACGAAGGTGCCGCGCCCCTGGCTGGCGCGCACGAGGCCGCTCTCTGCTAGGGCGGCGAGCGCCCGCCGCACCGTGTGCCGGTTGACCGCGAAGCGCGCGGCGAGCGCCGCCTCGGTCGGCATCTGCTGTCCCGGCGCGTAGCGCCCCGCCGCGATATCGGCCGTCAGCGCGTCGGCGATCTGCCGCCACGCCGTCAGCCCCTCTCCCCGGACGAGGCCGGGCGTCTGCTCCTGTGCATCCATCCTGTCATCCAAACTTCATTTGCGCCCGGCACGCTAGTTGTCTACACGACTATACAACAGCTCGACAGAGAGATTCGCGATGGCGACGAGCCCGCTTCACCAAGGCCCGGATGAGATTGCGGCCCGCCGGGCCGTGATGGCGCTCTGCGCCGATGCGAGCCGCGACGACCTCGACGCCGCCTTGCAGACCCTCGCAGCCCCGCCCATCGAGGACCTGCGCCCGCCCGAGACCGGGCTGGTGATGGCCACCGGCCGAATCGGCGGCGACGGGCGGCCGTTCAATCTCGGCGAGGTCAGCGTGACCCGGGCGGCGATCCGGCTCCCCGACGGGGCCACCGGCTTCGCCTACCATCTCGGCCGCGACCGCACGAAGGCGCGGCTCGCCGCCACCCTCGACGCGCTCTGGCAGGATCCGTCCCGCCGCGCCCGGGTCGAGGACGCGCTCCGGTCGGCTGCCGAGAAGGCCGAGGCCGCCCGCCATCGGGCGGCCCGTCGCACCGCCGCCACCCGCGTCGATTTCCTGACGCTGGCCCGCGGGGAGGATTGAGCATGCTCGCACCCGGCTTCGCTGATCCGGTCCATGACGCGCAGGGCACGTTCCGCGCCGTGATGGACGCGCTCGCCCGCCCCGGCCTGCCCCGGCGCCTCGAGGCCGGGCTGGAACCCCCGGCTCCGCTGACCCCGGAACTCGCCGCCATCGCGCTGGCGCTCACCGATGCCGACACGCCGGTCTGGCTCGATGCCGGCCTCGCGGCCGCGCCAGAGGTCGCCGCCTATCTGCGCTTCCACACCGGGGCGCCGCTCACCCACGACCCGGCCCGGGCGGCCTTCGCGCTGATCCGGGATCCGGCCCAATGCCTGCCGTTCGTCCGTTTCGCGCAGGGCACGCCGGCCTATCCCGACACCTCGACCACCCTGGTGCTGGCCCTGGACACGATCACGGCCGGGGAGGGGCTGCGTCTCACGGGTCCCGGGATCGACGGTACGACGCGGCTCGCGCTCGCGCCCCTGCCGGAGCGGTTCGTCGCGCAGCTGGCCGAGAACCGCGCCGGGTTCCCGCTGGGAATCGACCTGATCCTCACCGCCCCCGGCCGCGTCGCCGGCCTCCCGCGCTCCACCGCCGTCACGGAGAGCTGACCGATGTATGTGGCTGTGAAGGGCGGCGAGGCCGCCATCGACAACGCCCACCGGCTGCTCGCCGAGACCCGCCGGGGCGACCCGGCCGTGCCGGAGCTCACCGTCGCGCAAATTCGCGAGCAGATGACGCTCCTGGTCGACCGGGTCATGGCGGAAGGCTCGCTCTACGATCCCGACCTCGCCGCGCTGGCCCTCAAGCAGGCCCGCGGCGACGTGGTCGAGGCGGTCTTCCTGGTCCGCGCCTACCGGACGACCCTGCCGCGGTTCGGCGCTTCGAAGCCGGTCGATACCGGCGCCATGGCGGTGGCGCGCCGGGTCTCGGCGACCTTCAAGGACCTGCCCGGCGGTCAGGTGCTCGGGCCGACCTTCGACTACACCCACCGGCTGATCGACTTCGCGCTCGCCGCCGAGGGCACGGTCGAGCCCGCCGCCGAGGCCGAGCCGCGCGACGATGCCGGCACCTGCCCGCGGGTCACCGACTTGCTGGCCCAGGACGGCCTGATCGAGCCCTCGCCTCCGGATGACGGCGCCCCCGTGGGCGACCTCACCCGGGAACCGGTGGATTACCCGGCCGACCGGGCCCTGCGCCTCCAGGCCCTGGCTCGGGGCGACGAGGGCTTCGTCCTCGGCCTCGGCTACTCGACCCAGCGCGGCTACGGCCGCACCCACCCGTTCGTGGGCGAGGTCCGGGTCGGCGACGTGGCGGTGGAGTTCGTGCCGGAGGAGCTGGGCTTTCCGGTGCCGCTTGGCCGGATCCGGCTCACCGAGTGCCAGATGGTCAACCAGTTCACGGGCTCCGGGACGACGCCGCCCCAATTCACCCGCGGCTACGGGCTCACCTTCGGGCAGAGCGAGCGCAAGGCGATGGCCATGGCCCTGGTCGACCGGGCGCTGCGGGCGGCGGAGCTCGGCGAGCCCGTGACGAGCCCGGCCCAGGACCAGGAATTCGTGCTCGCCCATTGCGATAGCCTCCAGGCCACCGGCTTCGTCGAGCACCTGAAGCTGCCCCACTACGTCGACTTCCAGGCGGAGCTAGAGCTGGTCCGGCGCCTGCGCGCCGAGTTTTTTCGAGACTCAGACAGCGTGCGGGAGGCGGCCGAGTGAGTGCGACAGCGATGATGGAGCCGAGCCGATCCGAAGCCGGCTACAATTTTGCCTACCTCGACGAGGGCACCAAGCGGATGATCCGCCGGGCCATCCTCAAGGCGATCGCGGTGCCGGGCTACCAGGTGCCATTCGCCTCCCGGGAGATGCCGATGCCCTACGGCTGGGGCACCGGCGGCGTGCAGGTCACGGCGGCGGTCCTGGGGCGCGCGGACGTGCTCAAGGTGATCGACCAGGGCGCCGACGACACCACCAACGCGGTCTCGATCCGGCGCTTCTTCGCCCGCACCTCCGGGGTCGCCACCACCACCCGGACCACCGAGGCGACGATCATCCAGACCCGCCACCGCATCCCGGAGACGCCCCTGCGGGAGGGCCAGGTTCTGGTCTACCAGGTGCCGATCCCCGAGCCCCTGCGCTTCCTCGAACCGCGCGAGACCGAGACCCGACAGCTCCACGCGCTGCGCGAGTACGGCGCCATGCACGTCAAGCTCTACGAGGATATCAGCCGCCACGGCCACATCGCCACCACCTACGCCTACCCGGTGGAGGTCGCCGGCCGCTACGTGATGGACCCGTCGCCGACGCCGAAATTCGACAACCCGAAGATGGATGATTGCCCGGCCCTCCAGCTGTTCGGGGCGGGGCGCGAGCGGCGCATCTACGCGGTGCCGCCCTACACCTCAGTGCGCAGCCTCGACTTCGAGGACCATCCGTTCCGGGTGCAGCAATTCGACCAGCCCTGCGCCCTGTGCGGGGCCGAGGGCGTCTATCTGGACGAGATGCTGCTCGACGATGCCGGCCGGCGGATGTTCGTCTGCTCGGACACCGACCATTGCGAGGGGCGCCGCGCCGACGGCCATGTCGGCACGGGAGACGCGGTATGACCGGCCTCACGGTCCGCCGGGCCGGAAAGCCCGACCTTCCGGCTGTCCTCGCCCTCTACGCCGAGCTGAATGCCGGCCGGGTGGCGACAATCGATCAGGCCGAGGCGCTCCTCGACCGGATCGTCACGGCCTATCCCGATTACGGGCTCTACGTGGCGGAGGTCGACGGCGGGATCGTCGGCACCTTCTGCCTCGTCATCCTCGACAACATCGCCCATTGGGGCATGCCGTCGGCCCTCGTCGAGAGTGTGGTGGTCGCGTCCGGGCATCGCGGCGGCGGCCTCGGTCGGGCGATAATGCGCGAGGCGTTCCGCATCGCCCAGGCCCGGGGCTGCTACAAGCTCGCCCTGTCCTCGAATGTCGACGCCAAGCCGGCGCACGCCTTCTACGAGAGCCTCGGCTTCGAGCGCTACGGCTACAGCTTCCGCCTTGATCCGCCCTTCGTGCCCGACGCCGCAGAGGTGACCCGATGAGCGAGCCCCTGCTTCAGGTTCGCGGCCTGACCAAGCACTATGGCGCGCGCCTCGGCTGCGCCGACGTATCGTTCGACCTCGATCCCGGCGAGGTGCTGGCGATCGTGGGTGAATCCGGCTCGGGCAAGTCGACGCTGCTCTCCCTCGTCGCCACCGAGCTGGCGCCGGATGCCGGGACGGTCTCCTACCGGATGCGCGACGGGGTGCTGCGCGACCTCGCCGGCCTGAGCGAGGCCGAGCGCCGGGCGCTGATGCGCACCGACTGGGGCTTCGTGCGCCAGGATGCGGCCCAGGGCCTGCGCATGACGGTCTCGGCCGGCGGCAATGTCGGCGAGCGCCTGATGGGGGTCGGCGAGCGCCATTACGGCCGCATCCGCGGGCAGGCGCTCGACTGGCTCGGCCGGGTCGAGATCGCCGCCGACCGGATCGACGATCCGCCGACGCGCTTCTCCGGCGGCATGCGCCAGCGCCTGCAGATCGCCCGCAACCTCATCACCGGCCCGAGGCTGGTGCTGATGGACGAGCCGACCTCGGGGCTCGACGTCTCGGTCCAGGCCCGGCTGCTCGACCTGATCCGGCGGCTCTCGGCCGAGCTCGGCCTGGCGGTGATCATCGTCACCCACGACCTCGCGGTGGCGCGGTTGCTCTCGCACCGGATCATCGTCATGCGCGCCGGCCGGGTGATCGAGACCGGCCTGACCGACCGGGTGCTCGACGATCCCGAGCACGCCTACACCCAGCTCCTCGTCTCCTCGGTGCTCGCCGCATGACCGCGCTTCTGACCTTCCAGGACGTCGCCAAGAGCTTCACCCTGCACCTGCGCGACGGCGTCATTCTTCCGGTGGTGGGCGGGGTGAGCCTCTCGGTGGCGCCGGGCGAGTGCGTGGTGCTCGGCGGCCCCTCCGGGGCGGGCAAGTCCTCGCTCCTGAAGATGGCCTACGGCAATTACCGCTGCGATGCCGGCGCGATCCTGGTCCGCGATGGGGACGCCGTGGTGGACGTGGTGCGGGCCGATCCGCGCCGGATGCTGGCCCTGCGGGCGCGGGTCATCGCCTACGTGTCGCAGTTCCTGCGGGTGATCCCCCGGGTCTCGACCCTCGACGTGGTCGAGGCCGCCGGCCGCGAGGGCGGCCTGTCCGAGGACACGGCGCGCGCGCGGGCGAAGGATCTGCTGGCCCGGCTCAACCTGCCCGAGCGGCTCTGGAGCCTGCCGCCCGCCACCTTCTCCGGCGGCGAGCAGCAGCGGGTGAACATCGCCCGGGGGCTGATCGCCGACCGGCCGCTGCTCCTGCTCGACGAGCCCACCGCCTCGCTCGACGCCAGCAACCGCGCCGTGGTGGCCGAGCTCGTGCGCGAGAAGCTGGCCGCCGGGGCCGGCGTGCTCGGCATCTTTCACGACAGCGAGATGCGCGATGCTGTGGCGACGCGAATCGTCGACGTGACGCGCTTCGCGCAAGCCCGGGCGGCCTAGTACGGCGCGGCGGACATCGGAGCCGGCACGACGCGCTAGACTTTTGATTCACATCGTCTTTTTCCGAACGCTGGATGCCGTCGTGCGGGACGATGCTGTAGAGGAGTTCCGATGAGCGACCTGATCCTCGAGAACGCGCTCCTGATCCTGCCGGACCGGGTGGAGCACGGCTGGCTCGCCGTGACCGACGGCCTCATCGCGGAGATCGGCACCGGGCGCGCGCCCGAGCGCGGCCTCGACCTCGGCGGCGACCACCTGATCCCCGGGCTGATCGAGCTGCACACCGACCATCTCGAGAGCCACTTCGCGCCTCGGCCCAAGGTCCGCTGGCATCCCCTCGGCGCGGTGCTGGCCTACGACGCGCAGATCACCGCCTCGGGCATCACCACGGTGTTCGATTCCCTGCGCGCCGGCAGCGACCCCGACGGCAGCGGGCTGGGCTCCGAGCTGAAGCAGCTCGCCGCGGCGATCGAGACCGCGCGCGCCGGCAACCTGTTCCGGGCCGAGCACTACACGCATCTGCGCTGCGAGCTGCCCTCGGCGGACGTGCTCGACACGGTGGCGGATTTCAACGCGCGCTACCCGATCGGCCTGATCTCGCTGATGGACCACACCCCGGGGCAGCGCCAGTTCCGGGATATGGAGAAATACTACACCTACGCCACGCGGGGCGGCCGCACCCTGGAGGAGATCCGGGTCAACACCGAGCGCAAGATCCGGGAGGGGCAGGCGCTGAACGGCCGCAACCGTCCGGCCCTGGTCCAGTTCGCCCAGGAGATGGGCATCCCCCTGGCGAGCCACGACGACACGACCCTGGACGATGTCGAGCTTGCCGCCGGCGAGGGCGTGGCGCTGGCCGAGTTCCCGACCACCTTGGAGGCCGCCGAGGCCGCTCACGGGCGCGGGATCACCGTGATGATGGGTGCGCCGAACCTGATTCGCGGCGGCTCGCATTCCGGCAACGTCGCCGCCCTGACGCTGGCCGAGGCCGGCCATCTCGACATCCTGTCGTCGGATTACGTGCCGGCGAGCCTGCTGATGGCGGCTTTCCTGCTGCCCGAGCAGGCGCCCGCGATCTCGCTGCCGCAGGCGCTGGCCACCGTCACGGCCAATCCCGCCCGCGCCACCGGCCTGACCGACCGCGGCGCCCTGGAGGCGGGCCTGCGGGCCGACCTGGTGCGGGTCCAGCGCACCGAAGGGGTGCCGGTGGTCCGGGAGGTCTGGCGCGCCGGCCTGCGGGTCGCCTGATGGCGGGCTGCCTGGTCCTGGTGGTCGGCCCAAGCGGGGCCGGCAAGGATACGCTGATCCGGCTGGCCCGGGCGGAGCTGGCGGGCGACCCGCGCTACGTCTTCCCCCGCCGCCTCGTGACCCGACCGCCCTCCGGCGACGAGGACAACGACGAGATCGACGCGGCCGCCTTCGAGACCGGCTGCGCGTCCGGTGCCTTCCCCCTGCATTGGCGCGCCCACGGCCTCGGCTATGCCATTCCGGCGCAGGCCGCCGATCTCGCCGCCGGCGGGCATGTCGTGGTCTGCAACGTCTCGCGGCGCATCGTCGAGGAGGCCCGAGGCGGCACCGTTCCGGTCAGCGTGGTCGAGGTCACGGCGCCCCCCGAGATCCTGGCCAGCCGTATCGCGGCCCGCAACCGGCCGGAGGACGGCAACCTCGCCGCGCGCCTGGCCCGCGAGGCCCGGGTCCGGGCCGACCTGACCATCCTCAACACCGGCACGCCGGACGAAGCGGCGGCCCGGCTGATCGCGCATCTGCGCGCCTGCTAGGCGGTCTCACGCCGGGGCGCGACAGCCCGAAAACGAGACGGGCGCGCGCCGATCCCGGCACGCGCCCGCGAAAGTCAGCCCGGGCGGTTCGCTCCCAGGCCGCGCCTGTCGGCTCGGTCCTAGAAGCCGCCGAACTTGTAGTTGAAGCCGGCGCGGACGATGCTGCCCTCGGTCCGGAAGCGCGAGATGTACGAGCCGTTGCCGACGCCCGGAAGCGCGGCGACGAGGACGCTCTGGCTGCCGAGGTCGTAGTGCAGGTACTCGGCCTTGATGGTCACGGCGTCGTACTTGATGCCGAGATACTTGCCGACCGCGAAGTTGTTCAGGAAGCTGTCGGTCGGGATCGCGAACTCGATGCCGCCGCCATAGGCGAAACCGGTCTTGAAGTCGTCGTAGCGGCCGGCGAACTGCAGGGCGCCGCCCGGGGTGTAGAAGTTCGCGTCGTGGAACACGTTGCCGTAGGCGAGACCGCCCATGCCGTACACCAGGACCCGGTCGAAGGCGTAGCCGGCGCGGCCGGTGAGGGTGCCGAGCCAGTCGAGGCTCTGGCGGAACTGGCTGAGATTCGGCGGGCCGCCGGCGACGTTACCGGTGCCGAGAACGACCCGGTTCTTGGTGATGTCGGTCCAGTCGATGCTGTTGGCGATACCGACCACGATGCCGGAGCCCGGCGTGAACTGATAGTTGTAGCCGGCGGTGCCGCCGATGTTGGCGAAGCCGTCCTGCGTGGTCGAGGTCACGGCCGGGCGGCGGCCCAGCGCGACGTTGGCGGCGTTGCCCGGAAGGACGCCGACCGTGGTGATGCGCTCGCGGTCGGTGAAGGTGTAGGCCGACTCGAGACCCGCGTAGAAGCCCGTCCAGGTGAAGACCGGCGGCGGCGCGGCGCGACGCGGCAGGTCGGCAGCGACGGCGGCCGTCGAGACCAGCGCCGTGGCGGCGGTGGCGAGGAGGAACTTCTTCATCATGTTTGCGGGACCCGGGTGACCAGTGGTTGTCGCCACTTAAGCTCGGCCGCTTCAGGTCCGCTATGCCCTGCAAGCCACACTGTGTCTCGAAAGTGTCCACCGGAAGTGGTGAGCATCAGTATCCGCGTGGTCCAATGTGGCGGCTCTGCGCTTGACAGACGGCGTCGCCCCGAGGGCCTCGTGCGCGCCGGACCTTGATCGCGAGCGGCCGAGCCTCTAAGCGGACCGCGTTTTTCGCCCCTCTTCACGTTCGGGGCGGCCGACCAGGATCCGGGGAACAGCGTGGTCCCCGCCGCAGGAATGGGAATCATGGGCAAGGAAAAGTTCTCCCGCACCAAGCCGCACTGCAACATTGGCACGATTGGCCACGTCGACCACGGCAAGACGTCGTTGACGGCGGCGATCACGAAGGTTTTGGCGGAGACGGGCGGGGCGACGTTCACGGCCTACGACCAGATCGACAAGGCGCCTGAGGAGAAGGCGCGCGGGATCACGATCTCGACGGCGCACGTGGAGTACGAGACGCAGAACCGGCACTACGCCCACGTCGACTGCCCCGGCCACGCCGACTACGTGAAGAACATGATCACGGGTGCCGCCCAGATGGACGGCGCGATCCTGGTGGTGTCGGCGGCCGACGGCCCGATGCCGCAGACCCGCGAGCACATCCTGCTGGCCCGCCAGGTCGGCGTTCCGGCGCTGGTGGTGTTCCTGAACAAGGTCGACATGGTCGACGACGAGGAGCTCTTGGAGCTGGTCGAGCTGGAGGTGCGCGAGCTTCTGTCGAAGTACGACTTCCCGGGCGACGACATCCCGATCACCAAGGGCTCGGCGCTGATGGCGCTCGAGGACAAGGAGCCCAAGATCGGCAAGGACGCGGTCCTGAAGCTGATGGAGACGGTGGACGCCTACATCCCGCAGCCGGAGCGTCCGATCGACCTGCCGTTCCTGATGCCGATCGAGGACGTGTTCTCGATCTCGGGCCGCGGCACGGTGGTGACGGGTCGCGTCGAGCGCGGCATCGTCAAGGTCGGCGAGACGGTGGAGATCGTCGGCATCCGGGCGACCACGACCACGACGGTCACGGGCGTGGAGATGTTCCGCAAGCTGCTCGACCAGGGGCAGGCGGGCGACAACGTCGGCGTGCTGCTGCGCGGCACCAAGCGCGAGGACGTGGAGCGCGGCCAGGTCGTGTGCAAGCCGGGTTCGGTGAAGCCGCACACCAAGTTCAAGGCCGAGGCCTACATCCTGACCAAGGAGGAGGGCGGTCGCCACACGCCGTTCTTCACCAACTACCGGCCGCAATTCTACTTCCGGACCACGGACGTGACCGGGGTGTGCGAGCTGCCGGAAGGCACCGAGATGGTGATGCCGGGCGACAACGTGACCATGGACGTCACGCTGATCGTGCCGGTGGCCATGGAGGAGAAGCTGCGCTTCGCCATCCGTGAAGGCGGCCGCACCGTCGGCGCCGGCGTCGTCGCCGCCATCAACGACTGAGATCCCGCCTGGCCCGACCCGTCGGGCCGCCGGCTGAACGTCAACGGACCGGCGCCGGTCTCCGTCCCCACGGAGGCCGGCGTCGTCGCGTCGGGCACCCGCCCACCGAACCCGTCATCGCCGCCGGCTTGGGCGCCGGTTTCGGGCCTCAGCCCCCTGAAAGTCCTGGCAAAGCGGTCGCAAACCTCTTGCAAGCGGCGCCGCGATCGGGCATTTGGCGGGACGCTAGGAGTGTAGCTCAACTGGTCAGAGCGCCGGTCTCCAAAACCGGAGGTTGCGGGTTCGAGTCCCTCCACTCCTGCCAGATATCTCACCCAACCCCGCGCGGTCGCCCCGGTCGACAAGCCGGCGGAGTTGCGCTAGAGCGGGCGCAATCCGAGATCTGAAGCGACCGTCGGTGCGGGCCCGTCCAGGCCCTCGGCGCCGGATGTTCGCGTTCCCGGAAGCAGGCCCTGCCTCGGGCCCGCGCACGCAAAAAACACTGGCGCCATGGCATCGAACGAAGCGACCAAGAAGGTGGATGTGGCGCGCGGCGCAGCTCGCGGTCCCGCGAACACGCCGCCGGCCCGCCCGGCCACGCCCGCCAAGGTGCCGCAGAAGCGCGTGACCCCGGGCGAGTTCTTCTCCCAGGTCCGCGACGAGGCCCGCAAGGTCACCTGGCCGTCCCGCCGGGAGACCACGATCACCACCATCATGGTGTTCGTGATGGTCGTGGTCACCAGCCTGTTCTTCACGGTGGTCGACCAGGCCCTGCGCTTCGTGGTCGGCCTCGTGCTCGGCCTCTGAGGGGCGATATCGATCGGGGGAGACCTCGCGGACTTGTCGGAGTTGAACGGAACCGTGTCGAAGCGCTGGTACATCGTCCACGCCTACTCGAACTTCGAGAACAAGGTCGCGCAGTCCATCAAGGACCAGGCGGCCCAGCGCGGGCTGACCGAGCTGTTCGACGAGGTGATGGTCCCGACCGAGAAGGTCGTCGAGGTGCGCCGCGGCCGGAAGGTCGATGCCGAGCGCAAATTTTTTCCCGGCTACGTCCTGGTGAAGTGCGACCTGACCGACGAGGTCTACCACCTCATCAAGAACACCCCGAAGGTCACGGGCTTCCTCGGCGCCGACAAGTCGAAGCCGGTTCCGATCCCCGACGCCGAGGCCGAGCGGATCAAGGGCCAGGTCGCCGAGGGCGTCGACCGGCCGAAGCCGTCGATCGCGTTCGAGATCGGCGAGACCGTCCGGGTCGCCGACGGCCCGTTCGCGAGCTTCAACGGCACCGTCGAGGAGATCGACGAGGCCCGCTCCCGCCTCAAGGTGGCCGTGTCGATCTTCGGCCGCGCCACCCCGGTGGAGCTGGAATACGCCCAGGTCGAGAAGGCCTGAGCGACAACGGATTTCGGCGGTCGGTCTTCGGCCGCCCATCCTCTTCCGGCCGGTGCTGAGCATCGGCCGCGAAGCGGCCGCACCCCGCGCGGGGGCGGTCTCACCCGCGGAAGATCTGCCCGGCCTCGCCTCCGGGATCCACGGATCGCACCGCGACCTGCAATCGTCCGACCCGCCCGCGCTTAGGCAGCCCGGCGGCGGACGCAGTTTGGGAGTCATCCCATGGCGAAGAAGATCACGGGTTACGTGAAGCTTCAGGTCCCGGCCGGCGCGGCGAACCCGTCGCCCCCGATCGGTCCCGCGCTCGGTCAGCGCGGTCTCAACATCATGGAATTCTGCAAGGCCTTCAACGCGAAGACCGCGCAGATGGAGAAGGGCACCCCGATCCCGGTGATCATCACCGCGTATCAGGACCGCTCCTTCACCTTCGAGATGAAGCAGCCGCCGGTCACCTTCTTCCTGAAGAAGGCCGTCGGTCTGAAGATCGGCAAGAAGCCGGCTTCGGGCTCGAAGACCCCCGGTAAGGGTCCGTCCGTCGGCAAGATCTCCGAGGCGCAGCTGCGCGAGATCGCCGAGAAGAAGATGCCCGACCTCAATTGCGACTCGGTCGAAGCGGCCGTCGCCATGATCCGCGGCTCTGCCCGGGCCATGGGCCTCGAAATCACGGCCTGAGGGAGGACATCATGGCACGCGAAGGAAAGCGCATCCGCGCCGCCCGCGAGGGCATCGAGGTGACCAAGCTCTATCCGCTCGACGAGGCGATCAAGCTGGTCAAGGAGCGGGCGACCGCGAAGTTCGACGAGACCGTCGAGGTCTCGATGAATCTCGGCGTCGATCCGCGCCACGCCGACCAGATGGTCCGCGGCGTCTGCAACCTGCCGAACGGCTCCGGCCGGACGGTCCGCGTGGCGGTCTTCGCCCGCGGCGCCAAGGCCGACGACGCCAAGGCGGCGGGCGCCGACATCGTGGGCGCCGAGGATCTCCTCGAGATCGTCCAGAGCGGCAAGATCGAGTTCGATCGCTGCATCGCCACCCCGGACATGATGCCGCTGGTCGGCCGTCTCGGTAAGGTTCTGGGCCCGCGCGGCCTGATGCCGAACCCGAAGGTCGGCACTGTCACCATGGACGTGAAGAGCGCCGTGGCCGGCGCCAAGGGCGGTTCGGTGGAGTTCCGCGTCGAGAAGGCCGGTATCGTCCATGCCGGCGTCGGCAAGGTCTCGTTCGACGCCGACAAGCTCGTCGAGAACATCAAGGCGTTTGCCGACGCGGTCGCCAAGGCGAAGCCCGCGGGCGCCAAGGGCACCTATGTCCAGCGCATCGCCGTCACCTCGACGATGGGCCCGGGCGTGAAGGTTGAGCCGAACACGGTCCTGACCGCCTGAGGCTGAGCCCGCCTCGAATCGAGTGTGCTTGAAGCGCCCGGCCGGAAACGGCCGGGCGTTTTTCGTGCGCGACGCGTCAGCCTGGTCTCCCCACGGTGGTTCGATCCATCACGTTATTCTCAGCATGGAAGGGGGGCGCCATCCCGCACGGCTGTGCTAGATAGGCGTCATGCGCAGCACTGTCTCCGTCACGACCCGCCGACGCATCCTGTGCGTCTTCCCCGCCTACACGCCCTCGTTCGGGACCTTCTCGCACGCCTACCCGCTGATGGGCGGCGTCAAGGCGTTCATGCCCCCGCAGGGCCTCCTGGTGATCGCGGCCTACATGCCCGAGAGCTGGGAGTACCGCTTCATCGACGAGAACATCCGGCGCGCCTCCGCCCAGGATTTCGCCTGGGCCGACGCCGTGTTCGTCTCCGGGATGCATATCCAGGAGGGCCAGATCCACGATATCGGCCGGCGCGCCCATGCGGCCGGCAAGGTCGCGGTGCTGGGCGGCCCCTCGGTATCCGGGGCGCGCGAGAAATACCCGGATTTCGACTATCTCCATGTCGGCGAGATCGGCGACGCCACCGACCGGCTGATCGAGCGGCTCGATGCCGACGTCGCCCGGCCGACCCAGCAGGTCGTGTTCGAGACCGGTGAGCGGCTGGCGCTCTCGGACTTCCCGGCCCCGGCCTACGAGGCGGCCCCGCTCAAGCGCTACCTGATCGGCTCGCTCCAGTTCTCCTCCGGCTGCCCGTATCGCTGCGAGTTCTGCGACATCCCGCAGCTCTACGGCCGCCAGCCACGGCTGAAGACTCCCGAGCAGATGTGCGCCGAGCTCGACGCGATCATCAGCCAGCCCGGGCATCCGGCGGTGGTCTACTTCGTCGACGACAACTTCATCGCCAACCGCAAGGCGACCCGCGAGATGCTGCCCCATCTCGTGGAGTGGCAGAAGAAGAACAACTACCCGCTGCAATTCGCCTGCGAGGCGACCCTCAACATGGCCAAGCAGCCCGAGATCCTCGAGCTGATGCGCCAGGCCAACTTCATGACCGTGTTCGTCGGCATCGAGACGCCGGAGGCGGACGCGCTCAAGGGCATCGACAAGACCCACAACGCCGCCGTGCCGATGTACGAGGCGATCGAGACCCTGAATTCCTACGGGCTCGAAGTCACCTCGGGCATCATCCTGGGGCTCGATTCCGACAGCGACAAGTCGGAGCAGAACCTGATCGACTTCATCGACAAGTCGGCGATCCCGGTGCTGACCATCAACCTGCTCCAGGCCCTGCCCAAGACCCCGCTCTGGGACCGGCTGGAGCGCGAGGGCCGGCTGGTTCACGACGCGGCGCTGGAATCGAACGTGCTGTTCAAGCGCCCGCACGACACCGTCGTGGCAAGCTGGCGCCGGGCGATCGCCCACGCCTACGAGCCGGAGCAGCTCTTCTCCCGGTTCAAGCACCAGTGCCAGACCACCTACCCGAACCGGATCAAGACGCCGACCAAGGGCAAGCTCACCTTCACGAACCTGCGTCGCGGCCTGATCCTTGGCTTCAACATCATCACGCGGGTCGGGCTGCTCTCGGATTACCGCAGGCCCTTCTGGAGCGCCGCCGGCTACGCGCTCAAGCGCGGGCAGATCGAGGCGGTGTTCAACATGGGCTTCGTTGCCCACCACCTGATCCGCTTCACCCGCGAGGCGCTGCGGGGCGAGCACAACGCCTCGTTCTACGCCGCCAAGGCCGCAGAGGCGGAGGATGCGCGGCGGCGCTCGTGGTGGGAGAATGCCCGGCGCAAGCTGGCACCGGAGCGTGAGGCGGCCTAGCGTAACGGGTCGCCTTTGCGGGGCTGGGCGGCCCCACCGACATCGATCTTGATTCGATCCTGGAGCGCCGGCGCTCCAGGATCGAGCCTTTGCCTAGGATGAAGGCCGAGCTGAACCCGACTGACCCTCCGTCCGAAGCCGATCTCCCCACGGGCTTTTGCCTGCGGCGGAAAAGTCGTGCTTCGGCCCTTGGCAGGCGGCGTGCTAGCCTCTATACACCGCGCCTTACGCATTTCATCCTCACGGAAGGAGACGGCCAATCGGCCGGTTTCCGCATGAAATGTCGCCCGGGCAACCGGGTGGCAAAGGCCGGCAGGATCCAGAGGGCGCCAAGCCCCGCGGAGCCTTGTCCGGCCATGTCCTGTCCGAGACTGCAGGTGCCGGTTCGCCGGCTTAATCAAAGACCAGCCTGCACAGACGGGGAAGACCGAACTTCGGAAAAGCCTCGCTCCGGCAAACGCCGCAGAGAGGTGTCGGTTTGAACCAACTCGCCCGAAGCGGCCCCCAGGGGGCACGTGCGGGGACAGGGCCGCGAAGCGTCGTTCGGACGTTCCCGGTCTCTTGAAGGCCGAGACGACGTCCGGGCGGCATGTGCAACCGGCGGACCCGAGACCGGGTTCCGCCAACCGGAGAGAGCCCAGTGGACCGGACAGCAAAAGCTGACCTCGTCTCGACGCTCAACGGCGTGTTCAATCAGAGCGCCGTCGTCGTCGTGGCCCACTACAAGGGCCTCACGGTGGCCGACATGCAGAAGCTGCGTTCGCAGATGAAGCAGGCCGGCGCCACCGTGAAGGTCGCCAAGAACAGCCTCGCCGGCATCGCACTCGATGGTACGGACGTCGCCTCCATCAAGCCGCTCCTGAAGGGCCCGACCCTGCTCGCCTATTCCGGCGATCCGGTCGCAGCCGCGAAGGTCGCGGTCGATTTCGCCAAGACGAACGACAAGCTCGTGATTCTCGGCGGCGCGATGGGGACGACAACCCTGAACCCGGACGGCGTGAAGGCTCTCGCCTCGCTCCCGTCCCTCGACGAACTGCGCGCCAAGATCGTGGGCCTCGTACAGGCGCCCGCGACCAAGATCGCCCAGGTCGTCAATGCGCCGGCGGCCAAGCTCGCCCGCGTGTTCGGGGCCTACGCCACCAAGGACGAGGCCGCTTGAGGCCCTTCAAAAACCAATCGTTCGAACCGATATCTGAGAGGAATTGAAAATGGCTGATCTTGCCAAGCTCGTCGACGACCTGTCCTCGCTGACCGTTCTCGAGGCCGCCGACCTGGCCAAGATGCTCGAAGAGAAGTGGGGCGTCTCGGCTGCTGCTGCCGTCGCCGTCGCCGCTGGCCCGGCCGCCGGTGGCGCCGCCGCCGCCGTCGAGGAGCAGACCGAGTTCACGGTCGTGCTCGCCGCCGCTGGCGACAAGAAGATCGAGGTCATCAAGGAGGTCCGCGCGATCACCGGCCTCGGCCTCAAGGAGGCCAAGGACTTGGTCGAGGGCGCTCCGAAGCCGGTCAAGGAAGGCGTCGCCAAGGACGAGGCCGAGAAGCTCAAGGCTCAGCTCGAGAAGGCTGGCGCCAAGGTCGAGCTCAAGTAAGTCGACGATGGGCCGGTTCCGGCCCATCACCCCACGGAGGTCCGCTTAGGGCCTGTCGTGACTGGAGCCCGCGGGTGCAGCACCCGCGGGCTTTAGGCCGCTTCGGCGGAGGGCCCTGAAACGGGCCAGAGAGATTCGGTTCGGTGGCGCGGTCCGGCGGGGCGCGCGTTACGGCCCGGCGCGGGAGGTCCCTTTCGGGAACGCTTCCCCGGGCGCGAGGCACGCGGGATGGAGCGAGTTCACATGGCCAACACGCTGGTCGGTCGCAAGCGCATTCGGAAGTTCTTCGGCAAGATCAAGGAAGTCGCCGAGATGCCGAACCTCATCGAGGTTCAAAAGGCATCCTACGACCAGTTCCTCATGGTCGACGAGCCGGAGGGCGGCCGCGGCGATGAGGGCCTCCAGAGCGTGTTCAAGTCGGTGTTCCCGATCTCGGACTTCGCCTCGACGGCCCTGCTCGAATTCGTGCGCTACACGTTCGAGCAGCCGAAATACGACGTCGACGAATGCCGCCAGCGCGGCATCACCTTCGCGGCCCCGCTGAAGGTCACCCTGCGGCTGATCGTGTTCGACGTCGATCCGGACACCCAGGCCAAGTCGGTCAAGGACATCAAGGAGCAGGACGTCTACATGGGCGACATGCCCCTGATGACGGAGAACGGCACCTTCATCGTCAACGGCACCGAGCGCGTCATCGTCTCGCAGATGCACCGCTCGCCGGGCGTGTTCTTCGACCACGACAAGGGGAAGACCCACTCCTCGGGCAAGCTCCTGTTCGCCGCCCGCATCATCCCGTATCGCGGCTCCTGGCTCGACGTCGAGTTCGACGCCAAGGACATCGTGCACGTCCGCATCGACCGCAAGCGCAAGCTGCCGGCGACGTCGCTGCTCTACGCGCTCGGCCTCGACGGCGAGGAGATCCTGTCCACCTTCTACAACCGCGTGGTCTACGACCGCGACGGCGCCGAGTGGCGCGTGCCGTTCGACCCCGAGCGGATGAAGGGCATGAAGGCCACCGTCGACCTGATCGACGCCGATTCCGGCGAGGTCGTGCTCGAGGCCGGCAAGAAGCTCAATGCCCGCAACGCCCGGCAGATCACCGAGAAGGGCACCAAGTTCCTCAAGGCGACCGACGAGGATCTCGTCGGCCAGTACATCGCCGAGGACCTGGTCAACACCGAGACCGGCGAGATCTGGGCCGAGGCGGGTGAGGAGATCTCCGAGAAGCTCCTGAAGAGCCTCGAAGAGGTCGGCATCACCGAGCTGCCGGTGCTCGACATCGACCACGTCAATGTCGGCCCTTACATCCGCAACACGCTGGCGGTGGACAAGAACTCGAACCGCGAAGGCGCGCTGTTCGACATCTACCGGGTCATGCGGCCCGGCGAGCCGCCGACGCTCGACACCGCCGAGGCGATGTTCCACTCGCTGTTCTTCGATTCCGAGCGCTACGACCTCTCCGCGGTCGGCCGCGTGAAGATGAACATGCGCCTCGACCTCGACGCCGCCGACACGGTCCGCACCCTCCGCAAGGAGGACATGCTGGCGGTCGTCAAGGCGCTGGTGGAGCTGCGCGACGGCAAGGGCGAAATCGACGACATCGACCATCTCGGCAACCGCCGGGTGCGCTCGGTCGGCGAGCTGATGGAGAACCAGTACCGCCTCGGGCTGCTCCGCATGGAGCGCGCGATCCGCGAGCGCATGAGCCAGGTCGATATCGACACGGTGATGCCGCAGGACCTGATCAACGCCAAGCCGGCGGCAGCGGCGGTGCGCGAGTTCTTCGGCTCGTCGCAGCTCTCGCAGTTCATGGACCAGACCAACCCGCTCTCCGAGGTAACGCACAAGCGCCGCCTCTCGGCGCTTGGCCCGGGCGGTCTGACCCGCGAGCGCGCCGGGTTCGAGGTGCGCGACGTGCACCCGACCCATTACGGCCGCATCTGCCCGATCGAGACGCCGGAAGGCCCGAATATCGGCCTGATCAACTCGCTGGCGACCTTCGCCCGGGTGAACAAGTACGGCTTCATCGAGACCCCGTTCCGCCGCGTGCGCGACGGCGTGGTCACCGACGAGGTCGCCTACCTCTCGGCCATGGAGGAGGCGAAGTACTACGTCGCCCAGGCCAACGCGCAGATGGACGAGAACAAGAAGCTGACGGAAGACCTCGTGGTCTGCCGCCGGGCCGGCGACGTGATCGTCGTGGGTCCGGAGCGCGTCGACCTCATGGACGTCTCGCCCAAGCAGCTCGTCTCGGTGGCCGCGGCGCTGATCCCGTTCCTCGAGAACGACGACGCCAACCGCGCCCTCATGGGCTCGAACATGCAGCGGCAGGCCGTGCCGCTGGTGCGCGCCGACGCGCCGTTCGTCGGCACCGGCATGGAGGCCGTGGTCGCCCGCGATTCCGGCGCAGCCATCGCGGCGCGCCGCTCCGGCATCGTCGATCAGGTTGACGCCACCCGTATCGTCATCCGAGCCACCGAGGAGGCCGACGCCACCAAGCCGGGCGTCGACATCTACCGCCTGCAGAAGTTCCAGCGTTCGAACCAGTCGACCTGCATCACGCAGAAGCCGCTGGTCCGCGTCGGCGAGCCGGTGAAGAAGGGCGAGATCATCGCCGACGGTCCGTCGACGGAATTCGGCGAGCTGGCCCTCGGCCGGAACGTGCTCGTCGCGTTCATGCCGTGGAACGGCTACAACTTCGAGGACTCGATCCTGCTCTCCGAGCGGATCGTGAAGGATGACGTGTTCACCTCGATCCACATCGAGGAATTCGAGGTGATGGCCCGCGACACCAAGCTCGGGCCGGAAGAAATCACCCGCGACATCCCGAACGTCTCCGAGGAAGCGCTCAAGAACCTCGACGAGGCCGGCATCGTCTATATCGGTGCCGAGGTGAATGCCGGCGACATCCTGGTCGGCAAGATCACCCCGAAGGGCGAGAGCCCGATGACGCCGGAGGAGAAGCTGCTCCGCGCCATCTTCGGCGAGAAGGCCTCGGACGTGCGCGACACCTCCCTGCGGGTGCCGCCGGGCGTCACCGGCACGATCGTCGAGGTCCGGGTGTTCAACCGCCACGGCGTCGACAAGGACGAGCGTGCTCAGGCGATCGAGCGCGAGGAGATCGAGCGGCTCGCCAAGGACCGCGACGACGAGCAGGCGATCCTCGACCGCAACACCTACGCCCGTCTGGCGGACGTGCTGATCGGTCAGGCGCCGGTGGCTGGCCCGAAGGGCTTCAAGAAGGACACCACGCTCACCCGCGAGCTGATCAACGACTACCCGCGCTCGCAATGGTGGCAGTTCGCCGTCATTGACGACCGTCTCATGACCGAGATGGAGGCGATGCAGAAGCAGTACGACGAGTCGAAGAAGCGCCTCGAGCAGCGCTTCCTCGACAAGGTCGAGAAGCTGCAGCGCGGCGACGAGCTGCCGCCCGGTGTCATGAAGATGGTCAAGGTCTTCGTGGCGGTGAAGCGCAAGATCCAGCCGGGCGACAAGATGGCCGGCCGTCACGGCAACAAGGGTGTCGTGTCGCGGATCGTGCCGATCGAGGACATGCCGTTCCTGGAAGACGGGACCCATGCCGACATCGTGCTCAACCCGCTGGGCGTGCCCTCGCGCATGAATGTCGGCCAGATCCTGGAGACCCATCTGGGCTGGGCGGCTGCGGGCCTGGGTCGCAAGGTGTCGAAGGCGGTGGATGCCTATCTGAAGACCCAGGACATCACCCCGCTGCGGGAGGAGATGACGGCGATCTACTCTCCGGGCGAGCTCGATGGCCTGACCGACGAGGAGCTGGCCGAGGCCGGCAACAACGTCCGTCGCGGCGTGCCGATGGCCACGCCGGTGTTCAACGGCGCCAAGGAGGCCGACATCGAGCAGATGCTTGAGATGGCCGGCCTCGACCGCTCGGCGCAGTCGACGCTCTACGACGGGCGGACCGGTGAGCCTTTCGACCGCAAGGTGACGATGGGCTACATCTACATGCTGAAGCTGCACCACCTGGTGGACGACAAGATCCACGCCCGGTCGATCGGCCCGTACTCGCTCGTCACCCAGCAGCCGCTGGGCGGCAAGGCGCAGTTCGGCGGTCAGCGCTTCGGCGAGATGGAGGTCTGGGCGCTGGAGGCCTACGGCGCGGCCTACACGCTGCAGGAGATGCTCACGGTGAAGTCGGACGATGTGGCCGGCCGCACCAAGGTCTACGAGGCGATCGTCCGCGGCGACGACACGTTCGAGGCCGGCATCCCCGAATCGTTCAACGTGCTCGTCAAGGAGATGCGTTCGCTTGGCCTCAACGTCGAGCTGACGTCCTCCAAGAAGGCCGCCAACGACCAGCTGGAGCCGCCCGCCGACGCCGCCGAGTAGCGGCGTCGCAAACACCTCCCGTGGCGGCCTCGGGCCGCCACGGTCGAGCGGGGAGGGGCGGGGCCTCCGGTGACGACGGTCAGCGGCGCTCGAACGGGGCGCGGCGCCGGATCTTTTTCAGGACACGGGGGCCCGGCGCGGGGCAACCGGCGTCAACAAGGAGCGGATCATGAACCAAGAGGTCATGAACCTTTTCAACCAGCAGGCCACGCCGGTCAGCTTCGATCAGATCAAGATCTCGATCTCGTCGCCGGAGAAGATTCTCTCCTGGTCGTACGGTGAGATCAAGAAGCCCGAGACCATCAACTACCGGACCTTCAAGCCCGAGCGCGACGGCCTGTTCTGTGCGCGCATCTTCGGGCCGATCAAGGACTACGAGTGCTTGTGCGGCAAGTACAAGCGCATGAAGTACAAGGGCGTCATCTGTGAGAAGTGCGGCGTCGAGGTCACCCTCGCGCGCGTCCGGCGCGACCGCATGGGCCATATCGAGCTGGCCGCCCCGGTCGCGCATATCTGGTTCCTGAAGTCGTTGCCCTCGCGCATCGGCTTGCTGCTCGACATGGCCCTCAAGGACCTCGAGCGCATCCTGTACTTCGAGTCCTACTGCGTCATCGAACCGGGCCTCACCCCCCTGAAGGAGCGTCAGCTCCTGTCAGAGGAGGAGTACCTGCGCGCCCAGGAGGAGTACGGCGAGGATTCGTTCACCGCCATGATCGGCGCCGAGGCCATCCGGCGCATCCTGCAGGAGCTCGACCTCGACAAGATCGCCAACGATCTGCGCGAGGAGATCGCGGTCACCACCTCCGAGCTGAAGCCGAAGAAGCTGCTGAAGCGCCTCAAGATCATCGAGGCGTTCCAGATGTCCGGCAACAAGCCGGAGTGGATGATCCTGACCGTCGTCCCGGTGATCCCGCCGGACCTGCGCCCGCTGGTCCCGCTGGATGGCGGCCGCTTCGCGACCTCCGACTTGAACGACCTCTACCGCCGCGTCATCAACCGCAACAACCGCCTCAAGCGGCTGATCGAGCTGCGCGCGCCCGACATCATCATCCGCAACGAGAAGCGGATGCTGCAGGAGGCCGTCGACGCGCTGTTCGACAACGGCCGCCGCGGCCGCGTCATCACGGGTGCCAACAAGCGCCCGCTGAAGTCGCTCGCCGACATGCTGAAGGGCAAGCAGGGCCGGTTCCGCCAGAACCTGCTCGGCAAGCGCGTCGACTATTCCGGCCGTTCGGTCATCGTCGTCGGCCCCGAGCTGAAGCTGCACCAGTGCGGCCTGCCGAAGAAGATGGCGCTCGAGCTGTTCAAGCCGTTCATCTACGCGCGCCTCGACGCCAAGGGCTTCTCGGCGACGGTGAAGCAGGCCAAGAAATTGGTCGAAAAAGAAAAGCCGGAGGTCTGGGATATCCTCGACGAGGTGATCCGCGAACACCCGGTGATGCTGAACCGCGCGCCGACGCTGCACCGCCTCGGCATCCAGGCCTTCGAGCCGAAGCTGATCGAGGGCAAGGCGATCCAGCTGCACCCGCTGGTCTGCGCCGCGTTCAACGCCGACTTCGACGGCGACCAGATGGCCGTGCACGTCCCGCTGTCGCTCGAGGCGCAGCTGGAAGCGCGCGTCCTCATGATGTCGACCAACAACATCCTGCACCCGGCCAATGGTCAGCCGATCATCGTGCCGTCGCAGGATATCGTGCTCGGCCTCTACTACCTGTCGATCGTGGCCGACGGCGCGCCGGGCGAATTCAAGGCCGACAACGCCAAGAACCCGATGCAGGGCGTCTTCGGTGACATGGGCGAGCTCGAGCACGCGCTCGCGGCCAAGACCGTGTCGCTGCACACCAAGATCAAGTGGCGCTGGACCGGCATCGGCCCGGACGGCGAGCCGCTGACCCAGACCTACGACACCACCCCGGGCCGGGTCATCCTGTCCGGCGCCCTGCCGAAGCACGCCAAGGTTCCCTTCGACGTCGTCAACAAGCTGATGACCAAGAAGGAGATCTCGGCGATGATCGACACCGTCTACCGCCACTGCGGTCAGAAGGAGTCGGTGATCTTCTGTGATCGGATCATGGCGCTCGGCTTCAACCACGCGTTCAAGGCCGGCATCTCGTTCGGCAAGGACGACATGGTCGTGCCGGACAACAAGTGGTCGATTGTCGACACCACCCGTACGCTCGTGAAGGACTACGAGCAGCAGTACAACGACGGCCTGATCACCCAGGGCGAGAAGTACAACAAGGTCGTGGATGCCTGGGCCAAGTGCTCGGACAAGCTGGCCGCCGAGATGATGAACCGGATCTCGAGCGTCCAGAAGGACGAGCACGGCGCCGACAAGCAGGTCAACTCGATCTACATGATGAGCCACTCGGGTGCCCGTGGCTCGCCCGCCCAGATGAAGCAGCTCGCCGCCATGCGCGGCCTGATGGCCAAGCCCTCGGGCGAGATCATCGAGACGCCGATCATCTCGAACTTCAAGGAAGGTCTGGACGTGCTGGAGTACTTCAACTCCACGCACGGTGCCCGTAAGGGCCTCGCCGACACCGCCCTGAAGACCGCCAACTCCGGCTACCTGACCCGCCGCCTCGTCGACGTGGCCCAGGACGCCGTGATCCGCGAGGTCGATTGCGGCACGACCAACGGCATCAAGATGCGCGCCATCGTGGATGCCGGCCAGGTCGTGGCGACGCTGGCAACCCGCATTCTCGGCCGCGCCACGGCCGAGGATCTGGTTGCGGCCGACGGCACGGTGATCGTCAAGACTGGCGAGACCATCGAGGAGCGGCACCTGCCGGCCATCCAGGCGGCGGGCATCCAGGAGGTTAAGATCCGCTCCGTGCTGGTCTGCGCCACCAAGAGCGGCGTCTGCGCCACCTGCTACGGGCGCGATCTCGCCCGCGGCACGCCCGTCAACATGGGCGAGGCGGTCGGCGTCATCGCGGCGCAGTCGATCGGCGAGCCGGGCACCCAGCTCACCATGCGCACCTTCCACATCGGTGGCGCCGCGCAGATCGCCGATTCGTCGTTCATCGAGTCGAGCTTCGAGGGCACGATCAAGATCCGCAACCGGGCCATCGCCAAGAACTCTGACGGGGACCTGATCGCCACCGGCCGGAACGTGGCGGTCGTGATCGTCGGGTCGGACGGGGTCGAGCGGGCGGTCCACCGCCTGCAGTACGGCGCTAAACTCCGGGTCGACGAGGGCGACAAGATCAAGCGCGGCCAGCGGATCGCCGAGTGGGATCCCTACACCCGTCCGATCCTCACCGAGGTCGACGGTATCGTGGCCTACGAGGATCTGGTCGACGGTCAGTCCATGACCGAGACCACCGACGAGTCGACCGGCATCGCCAAGCGCGTGGTGGTCGATTGGCGCGGCTCGGCCCGGACCTCGGATCTGAAGCCCGCGATGGTCGTGGTCGACAGGGAAGGCAAGGCGCTCAAGCTGCCGCGCGGCTCGGACGCCCGTTACTTCCTGCCGGTCGACGCCATCATCGGCTTCGATCCCGGGGCGAAGGTCAATGCCGGCGACATCCTGGCCCGTGTGTCGACCGACTCGGCCAAGACCCGCGACATCACCGGCGGTCTGCCGCGGGTGGCGGAGCTGTTCGAGGCGCGGCGCCCGAAGGACGCGGCGATCATCGCCGAGAAGTCGGGCACCATCGCGTTCGGCCGCGACTATAAGAACAAGCGTCGGCTCACGCTGACGCCGCATGACGGCTCCGAGGCGGTGGAGTACTTGATCCCGAAGGGCAAGCACATCCACCTGCAGGACGGGGACGTGGTGGAACTCGGCGATTACATTGTCGACGGAAACCCAGCCCCACACGACATCCTGGCGATCAAGGGCGTGGAGGAACTCGCGGCCTACCTCGTCAACGAGATCCAGGAGGTCTACCGGCTGCAGGGCGTGTCGATCAACGACAAGCACATCGAGGTCATCGTCCGGCAGATGCTGCAGAAGGTCGAAGTCACCGACGGTGGCGATTCGGACATCCTCGCGGGTGACCAGATCGATCGCACGGAGCTGACCGAGTACAACGAGAAGCTGCTTGCCGAGGGCAAGAAGCCGATCCAGGGCGTGCCGGTTCTGCTCGGCATCACCAAGGCGTCGCTGCAGACGAAGTCGTTCATCTCGGCGGCCTCGTTCCAGGAGACGACCCGGGTGCTCACCGAGGCCGCGGTCAACGGCAAGGTCGACCATCTGGAAGGCCTCAAGGAGAACGTCATCGTCGGGTCGCTCATCCCGGCAGGCACGGGCTCGATGGTGGCCGACATCCGCGCCGTGGCGCGCCGTCGCGACGCGATGATCCTGCAGCAGAAGCAGGCCGGCAGCGCCGCGGATCCGATCGAGGAGCTGCCCCCCGCCGCCGAGTGATCGGATCGGGAGCGCCGGACACAGGAGGGGCGGCCGAAAGGCCGCCCTTTCTTTTTGCCGGCTCCGGTCAGCCGGCGACGAAGATCAGCACGGCGGCCTTGCGCCCGTCGAGCCGGCGCAGGCGATGGGGCAAGCCGGCCGCGTAGGTGGCGCAGTCGCCGGCCCGCAGCGTGATGAGCCGGTCCGCCACCGCCAGCTCGACCGCGCCCTCCAGCACGTAGGCGATCTCCTGGCCGCCATGGCTCGGCCGGTCCTGGGTGAGGAACGCGTCCCCCGGCTCGACGACGTAGAGCGAGCCGGCCCGGCCGTCGGCCCCGGGTATCAGCGCTCGCACCCCGTAGGCCGGGTTACCGCGTGGTCGAGCCGGGGGCGATCGCGGCGAGCGACCGCCTGCGCCTGGTCGAACGGCCCCACCCGGCCTGGCCACTCGCCCGGCTCCTGCGGGCCTTCTACGTGGACCGATCGGGATGCCCTCGCGGGGATCGCGGCGCTCGACGCGCTGTCCCCCTCCTGGCGGGCGTTGGCCCGGCGGCGTCTCGAACGCGGCGCGGTCGAGGATTGGGCGCCCCGCCTCGAATCGCCCGGCAGCTGAGGTCCGCTCGGGCGGGAGCACCGTCCCGGTTCGGACGCGCCTGAGCGGCCGTGCTTAACCCGACCTCAACCATACCGGCCGATAAATCCCGGGCCGCACCGGAACCGCCGTCTTCGGCGCGCAGGATCGCGGATGGGGTTGGTCGGAACGGGTCTGAAGCCGTGCGTGCGAGACGAGGACGACGGGAATCGAGCCTGCGCTGGCTCTCGGCCGCCTTCACGCCCTGGCTGGCGGGGCTCGGCCTGCTGGTCTCGTTCACGGCGGATGCCGGGACCGAGAACGCCATCGGCTCGAGCCGGCTCGGGGCGATCGACGCCTTCACGGTCCCGGCCCTGCCGCCCGGCACGGCGCTGATCGGCTCCGTCCTGCGGCGCAGCGCCGACGAGCCGCTCCAGGCGGTGCTCAAGACCGGCGCGCATGTCTTCCCGGTGGTACAGCGGGACGGCAAGGGCGGCCCGTCCCAGCCGCCGGCTGCGAGCTTCGCCCGCCGTGCCGCCGCGTTGCGCGAGACCGGCGCCGCCCTGGTGTTCGGTGACGTCACCGGCAGCGTCAGCGGCGTGTTGAGCGCGGGCTCGGCGGTCTGGGATCCGGAGGCCGAGCCGGAAGCCGGCTTCGTGCCGGTGCCCGATCTCGGCCTGACCACGGGGTCCGGCAGCGCCGCCTCCACGGGGGAGGGCAGTGCCGACCTTACCGAGGATGGCGAGACCGAGCGCCGCTTCGACGGCTCGACCCCGCCCGTGCCCCGGGCCGTGGCCCTGTCCTCGACCACGCCCGCGCCGGCCGACGCGATCCCGATCGAGGTGGCGGCCGCGAGCCTGGCGTTGCCCGATTTCGCGATCCGTCCCGATCGCCCGGAGACCCTGCAATCGGTGCCTGAGGATGCGCGCCGGCGCTACGCCGACCTCATCGATCCGGACTCCCTCGACAAGGAGCAGCGCTGCCTGTCGGAAGCGGTGTATTTCGAGGCCCGCAGCGAATCCGAGGCCGGCCGCGCCGCCGTCGCCCAGGTGGTCCTCAACCGCGTGAAGAGCGGGCTCTACCCGAGCAGCGTCTGCGGCGTCGTCTACCAGAACCGGCACCATTACATGGGCTGCCAGTTCTCCTTCGCCTGCGAGGGCAAGTCCCTGCGCATCACCGATGCCGGCGCCTGGGAATCGGCGACCCGGATCGCCCGCTCGGTGATCGAGGGCCGGACCTACCTGGCCGAGGTCGGCGCCGCCACCCACTACCACGCCGACTACGTGCGGCCGGGCTGGGCGCGCCGCCTGCGCAAGATGGATGTGATCGGGCGGCACATCTTCTACCAGCTCAAGCCCGGGCAGACCTGAGGGTCTGTTCGACCGATCTTTCCCACTCTCGCCCTCATCCTGAGGCGCCGGAGCGTAGCGGAGGCCTCGAAGGGCCCCCCAGGGATCACGGCGCCCCTTGGGGGGCTCCTTCGAGGCCCGGCGATCTTCGATCCCCGGGCGCCTCAGGATGAGGGGGCGGGTTGGAGAGGCGCCGATCAGGGCACTCCGAGTCCCTGTCGGGTTCCTTAGCGCCGCCTTCGAGAGCGGCGCTAAGGAATGGTAACGCTCTTCGATAGAATCTTACCTAGGTAGTCGATCGCTAAGCAGTCCAAACCGAGGGTTAATTTTACCTTCCTTTTGAACTCTGCTTGCGAACCGGGCAACGAGTCTGGCCTGTAGTGCGTCGAGACGAGCGCCGCCTTTGCGCAGCATCTCGCCCGTACCGCGTACCAGAGGACTTCCATGACCGCGCCGGTCGCACGCTCCACCCTTCTCGCCGCCGTCTTCGGCGGCCTGCTGTTCGCCGCCCCTGCGCAGGCCGGCGGTTGCTACGGCTCCGAATGCTACCGCCACGTCACATCCCCGCCGGTCTACGACACGGTGCAGGAGAACGTGCTGGTGCGGCCGCCGCGCACGGTCTACCGCACCACGCCGCCGGTCTACGACACCGTATCCGAGCGCGTGCTGGTCTCGCCCGGCGGTCGCGTCTGGCAGACGAGCCGCGGTCCCGGCGGCGAGCTGATCGGCTGCTGGGTCACCACGCCGCCGCGCTTCGCCCTGCGCACCCGGACCGTGCTGGTGCGGCCTGCCCAGTCGATCCCCGAGACCATCCCGCCGGAATACGCCTCCGTCTCCCGGCGCGTCCTGGTGGCGCCGGCCCGCGCCGGCTGGGTGCCGGTCGGCGGCGGCTATGGCGGTGGCTACCGCGCCGCGTCCTATGGCGGGCCCCTGGTCGGGTCGATCCCGGACGCCGTGGGCATCACGGGCGCCAGCTCGGCCGATATCGGCGTCGGCCTCGGCTTCTCCACCGGCAGCCGGTACGACGGCTACTGATCCGGCCGGCTTGATTCCGGACGTCCCGGCGACACCTCACGGCGCATGCATGGGAGGTGGTGATGGGGACGTTCAAGGCCTGGGTGGTCGACAAGGGCGAGGCCGGACAGAGTCTCGCCTTCCGGGATTTCGACGATGCCGACCTGATGGAGGGCGACGTCACGGTCCGGGTGACGCATTCGACCCTGAACTACAAGGACGGGCTCGCGCTCACCGGCACGTCGCCCGTGGTGCGCCGCTTCCCGATGATTCCCGGCATCGATTTCTCCGGGATCGTCGAGGCCTCGGATCACCCGGATTACAAGCCCGGCGACGCGGTCGTGCTCACCGGCTGGGGCATCGGCGAGACGCATCTGGGCGCCTACGCTGAGCGCGCCCGAGTCAAGGGCGACTGGCTGGTTCCGCTCCCCGAGGGGCTGACCGCCGAACAGGCCATGGCGATCGGCACGGCGGGCTACACCGCGATGCTGTCCCGGATGGCCCTCGACGCGCATGGGCTGACGCCGGCGCACGGGCCCGCGATCGTCACGGGGGCCTCGGGCGGCGTCGGCTCGGTGGCAGTGGCACTGCTGGCCCGGGCCGGCTGGCACGTGATCGCCTCCACGGGCCGGGACGGCGAGGCCGACTACCTCAAGGGCCTCGGCGCCGCCGAGATCCTCGACCGGGCGGAGTTATCCAAGCCCGGCAAGCCGCTGGGCAAGGAGCGCTGGGCGGCCGGCATCGACGCGGTGGGCTCGACCACCCTGGCCAACGTGCTGGCGCAGACCCGATCCGACGGCGCGGTGGCGGCCTGCGGGCTGGCCCAGGGCATGGACCTGCCGACCTCCGTGGCGCCGTTCATCCTGCGCGGCGTCTCGCTGCTCGGGATCAACAGCGTCACCACCCCGCAGCCCAAGCGCCGCGAGGCCTGGGCGCGCCTCGCCCGGGAACTCGATCTCGACACGCTCGCCCGCATGACGAGCCGGGTTCGCCTGGAGGAGGTCGGCCGGCTCGGTCCGGAGATCCTAGCCGGCCGGATCCGGGGCCGCACCGTGGTGGAGGTCGGCTAGAGCGCTCGATGCTAGGGCCCTTTCCGGGCCTGGAGCAGGTAGCTCAGCGGCAGCAGCCGGCCGGCCGAAAGGGGCTCGTCGGCGGTGGTGCTGATGTTGTCCGGGAATTCTTGGAACCGCTCGATCGCGAGCCCCGCGCCGATCAGGCCCTCGATCACCCGGCTCATCGGATGCACGTACCAGTAATGCGGCCCGACCTCTGGTGCCGGGCCGTCCCCGTACACGATGGCGGTCTCGCCCACGAAGGGCGCGTCGCGGAAGTAGGAGTGCCGGACGAGGAGCGCCGGCTCCTGTTTCGGCTCGAACACGTTCGCGATCGGGTGCTCCTCGTGGATCAGGATCCGGCCGCCCGGGCGCAGCAGCCGCGCGGGAACCGCCATGAACTGGGCGAGGTCCGGCATCCAGCCGAACACGCCGATCGTGATCACCACGAGGTCGAAGCTGGCGTCGTAGTGCGGGTCGATCGCGTGCACGTCGCCGGCGACGAACTGGCAGGCGCGGCCGGCGATCCGGGCCAGCTCCCGGGCCTGATCCAGGAACGCCTCCGACTGGTCGAACCCCACCGCCGCCCGGGCGCCGAGATTCATCAGCGACACGGTCTCCCGGCCGTTGTTGCAGCAGAGATGGGCAACCGTCTTGTCCGCGAGCCCGATCGCCTGCAGGGCCGCCTGCATCGGTGGGTCGAACCAGGAGAAGTTCGGGTTGCTGGCAAAATGACGGGTCAGTCGATCCCAGGTGGGATCCGCCCGGTGAAGCGGAGCGGAAGCATCCCAAGCCTTGCGGTTGGCCGCGATGGCCTCGGAAAAGGGTGGGGACGACATCGGCTGCTCCGGAGATCCTTCGAAGAGCAGGCCTTCTGCACGAATGTCGCGCGTCGCGGAACGCCAAGCCTTCACCTTCTTCGACAGTTCGCGCCCGATGTCTTCGCAGAGACGCGGGCGGTGCCGGCTGGAACCTCTGCCGTTCCTGCCGCATTGCATTCCTTATGAGCGTCGCATTCCTCAAAGAGACCGAAGGTGGAGAAGCCTTCGAGAACCTGCCCGATCGTCCGATCTCGCCGCACGCGAACTTTGTCACCCCGGAAGGGCTGACGCAGATCGAGGCTGAGGTCGCGCGCCTGGAGAAGGAACTGTCCACCCTGGACCACGCCGACAAGGCGGAGGATTCCCGGATCGGCCGGGACCTGCGCTACTGGCTGGCGCGCAAGAACACCGCCCAGGTGGTCGAGCCGATGAGCGGCGACACCGTGCATTTCGGTTCCACCGTCACGATCCTGCGCGAGGACGAGTCCGGCAAGGAGACCCGTCAGACCTTTCGCATCGTCGGCGAGGACGAGGCCGACCCGCACAAGGGCACGATCTCCTATGTGGCACCCCTGGCCCGGGCGATCACCGGCAAGAGCGTTGGCGACGTCGTCGAGGTCAACGGCAACGAGGTCGAGGTCGTCGAGGTCCGCGCCTGAACGCGGCTACCGGCCCTCGAAGCGCGGCCGCAGCGGTAGGATCGCTTCGGCCATGTGATCCATGAAGGCCCGCACCCGCCCGGCATGGCGCAGGTCGGGATGCGTCAGCATCCACAGGTCGGCGCCGATCTCCGGATGCGGGCCCGACAGGCGGCGCAGCATCGGGTCGGCATCGCCCTCGAAGCAGGGCAACGGGCCGATCCCGATCCCCGCCGCCACCGCGGCGGTCAAGCCAGTCACCGTGTTGATCCGCAGCCGTACCCGCTCGGCCGGCGCGCGCTCCGCCACGAACGGCGTGAACAGGGAGGCTGCGACCGCCGAGCCGGGGACCACCCAGTACGCGTCGGCGAGGTCCCCGTAGGTCTGCCCGGCCCGCCCGTAGACCGCCCAGGCGATCCCGGTCAGGCGTCGCCCGACCAATGTCTCGCTCGGGTTCCGGCTGGCGCGGATCGCCACGTCGGCGTCCCGGCGCGACAGGTTCAGCGCCTCCTCGGCCAGGATCAGGTCGAGGCGGATCTGCGGATAGCGGTCGCAGAAGGATCCGAGGATCGGCATCAGCAGAGTGGATGCGAGATTGACCGGAGCGGTCACGCGCAACTCGCCCGACGGCGTCTGATCCTGGCCGGCGACCGTCCGGGAGAAGCTCGCGACGTCGGTCTCGATCCGGGCCGCCGCCTCGATCATCGCCAGCCCGGCCGGGGTCGGCACGTAGCCGGTGCGCAGGCGCTCGAACAGGCGCACATCGAGCCGGGCCTCGATCGATCCGAGGCGCCGGAACGCCGTGGAGTGGTTGATGCCGAGCTGCGCCGCAGCCGCGGTCAGGCCGCCCCGGTCGGCGACCGCCTTCACGAAGCGAAACTCGTCCCAATCGAGCGACACGCGAACTCTCTTGCATGGCTGCAAGCGCGCTCTTGCGCCGAAGGGCATTTTTGCAAAGCACAAAACGCGCGATGGAAAGGCCATCGTGCCGTCGGGGAAGCCCGGCGGCATTCCGCAACCCGAGACGGGAGATCGCGCGATGGCCAAGGTTCTGGTGCTGTACTACTCGACCTACGGACATGTGGAGCAGATGGCCTATGCCGTCGCCGAGGGCGCCCGCGAGGCCGGGGCCGAGGCGGTGGTCAAGCGCGTGCCGGAACTGGTGCCGGAGGAGGTCGCCCGGCAGAATCACTTCAAGCTCGATCAGGCCGCGCCGATCGCCACCGTGGATGAGCTGCCGCAGTACGACGCCATCATCTTCGGCACGCCGACCCGCTACGGCAACATGGCCTCACAGATGAAGCAGTTCATCGACCAGACCGGCGGCCTGTGGATGAAGGGCGCCCTGATCGGCAAGGTCGGCTCGGTCTTCACCTCCACGGCCTCCCAGCATGGCGGCCAGGAGACGACGCTGACGAGCTTCCACACGGTGCTGTTCCACCACGGCATGGTGGTGGTCGGCCTGCCCTACGCGTTCCCGGGCCAGACGGGCGTCGAGGCGGTGAAGGGCAACACGCCCTACGGCGCCAGCACGATCGCGGATGGCGACGGCTCGCGCCAGCCGAGCGCGGTCGAGCTGGACGGCGCCCGGTTCCAGGGCCGCCATGTCGCCGGGATCGCGGCCAAGCTCGCCTGATCCGGCGCGCTATTCGCCACCGAGGGCCGTCTCGGTCGCAGCGTGGCTCGGAACGGAGCAAGACAAGAAAAAAGGCTCGGATTGCTCCGAGCCTTGAAGGAAAAAGGCCATTTGGGGGCTGAGAAGGCCTTCGTGATCAATGAACGATCCATGCCGGGATCTGTTCCACAGCAGTGATGAAAATACTTTTCTGTCAGCGCGGGGCGGCCGCTCGGGCTAAACGGTCCCGGATCGCCTCGCCCAGGCCCTCCGCCTGAATCGGCACGACCGCGATCGTGGCGGCGCCGGCCGCGTCGAGGTCGCGCAACGCCCCGAACAGGCGGGACGCCGCCTCGGCCGGATCGCCTGCCGGGCTCAGGTTCAGCACCGCCCGCGCCCGGTCGTGACCCTCGGGTCGTCCGCCCCCGAACAGCAGCAGTGCCTCGCCGGGCTCCACACGCTCCACGTCGAGCCGAACCCGCGCCCGGGGGGCGTAATGCGACGCGAGCATGCCGGGGCCGGCCGGCTTGTCGGCATCGGCCGCCTCGGGGGCGGCCGGGTCGAAGCCCAGGACCGCGCGGAGCGCCGCCCGGGTGATCCCGCCCGGCCGCAGCAGGCGTGGCGGTCCGCCTAAGCAGGCCACCACTGTCGATTCGACCCCCACCGGCGTGTCGCCGCCGTCGAGCAGCCCGGCGATCCGCCCGGCGAGGTCGTTGAGGACGTGCTCGGCCCGTGTCGGGCTGACCCGGCCCGACCGGTTGGCCGAGGGCGCCGCCACCGGCCGGCCGACGGCCTCCAGCAGGGCGCAGGCGACCGGATGCCCGGGGACCCGCAGGGCGACGCTGGGCAGCCCGGCCCGGGCCAGATCGCAAACGTGGGTGCCCGCATGGGCCGGCACGACCAGGGTCAGGGGGCCCGGCCAGAACGCCTCGGCGAGGCGACGGGCGGCCTCGTCGAAGCTGCCTTCGGCGAGAGCGGCGTCCCTGTCGGCCAGGTGGGCGATCAGCGGGTTGAAGCGCGGCCGCTCCTTGGCGGCGAAGATCCGCGCCACCGCGGCGGGGTCGGTGGCGTCGGCGCCGAGCCCGTAGACCGTCTCGGTGGGGAAGGCCACGAGCGCGCCGGCCCGCAGCAGCGCGGCGGCCTGCGCGAGGCCGGCCGCGTCGGGATCGAGCCGCCGGGTCGCGGCCGGGACCGTTGACCCGGAATCGTTCATGCGAGAAGCCGTCGCGCGAAATGATGGCGGCGCGCCCGTCGCGCGCCTATCCTGGGGCCGCCGTAGCCCCGGTGCCCGGGCGCGGTCAAACCCGCCCCGGGCCGAACGAGCGGGCGGGCCGAGAGGAGCGACCACCCGATGAGCTACCGCGCCCCCGTTCCCGAGATGCTGTTCACCCTTCGGCACGTGGCCGGGCTGGACGGTGTCGAGCCCGAAGACGCCGAGGCGATCCTCACCGAGGCCGGACGGATCGCCGCCGGAGTGATCGCGCCGCTGAACCGGGTCGGCGACCGGCACGGCACCCCGTTCGCGGACGGGCGCGTCACCACGCCCCCCGGCTGGCGCGAGGCCTATCGCACCTTCACCGAAGGCGGCTGGAACGGCCTCTCGGCCGAGTCCGACCATAGCGGCCAGGGCCTGCCGAAGCTGATCGAGGCCGCCTGCACCGAGATGTGGAACGGCGCCAACCTCGCCTTCGGCCTCTGCCCGCTTCTGACCCAGGGCGGCATCGAGGCCCTGGCGGCGCACGGCTCCGACGATCTGAAGGCGCGCTATCTCGAGAAGCTCGTCACCGGCGAGTGGCCCGCCACCATGAACCTGACCGAGCCGCAGGCGGGCTCGGACCTCGCCCTGCTGCGCAGCCGCGCCGAGCGGGCCGGCGACGGCACCTACCGGATCATCGGCTCCAAGATCTACATCACCTACGGCGAGCATGATCTGGCGGACAACATCGTCCACCTCGTGCTGGCGCGCCTGCCCGATGCGCCCGCCGGCACCCGCGGCATCTCGCTGTTCCTGGTGCCGAAGATCCTGCCCGACGGGACCGCCAACGACCTGCGCTGCTCCGGCATCGAGCACAAGCTCGGCATCCATGCCTCCCCGACCTGCTCGATGGCCTTCGGCGACCAGGGCGGTGCCGTGGGCTGGCTGATCGGCCAGGAGAACAAGGGGCTGGCCTGCATGTTCACGATGATGAACGCGGCCCGGCTCAATGTCGGCCTGCAGGGGGTCGGCGTCGCCGAGGCCGCGACCCAACGGGCGCTGGCCTACGCACAGGAACGCCGACAGGGCCGGGCGGTCGGGGCCGCCGAGGCGACGAGCCCGATCGTCGCGCATCCGGACGTGCAGCGCATGCTGCTGACCATGAAGGCCTATACGGCGGCCGCCCGCGGCGTCTGCTACCTCACGGCGGCCGCCCTCGACGCGTCCCGGGGGCCGGAAGGGCAGGGCGCCTTGGATCGCGCCTCTTTGCTGACCCCGGTGGCCAAGGCGTTCTCCACGGATCTCGCCAACGAGGTGACCTCGCTCGGCGTGCAGGTTCATGGCGGCATGGGCTTCGTCGAGGAGACCGGGGCGGCCCAGCTGATGCGCGATGCCCGGATCCTCGGCATCTACGAGGGCACCAACGGCATCCAGGCCATCGACCTCACCGCCCGCAAGCTGCCGCTGAACGGCGGCGCCACAGCCCGGTCGCAGATCGCCTGGATGCGCCGGGCCGCGGAGGGCCTGCTCAAGGCGGGCGATCCCGCCCTCGGCCATATGGCGGCGCGGCTGCGTGACGGGATCGGCAACCTCGATCGGGCGACCAGCCACCAGCTGGCGGCGCTGACCTCGAACCGCCCGAACGCGGCTCTGGCCGGCGCGACCCCGTATCTGCGTCTGTTCGGCCTCGTGCTGGGCGGCGCCTGCCTGGCGCGCGGCGCGCTCGCGGCGTCGGCGGTCCTGAAGGCCGGCGAGACCGACCCGGCCCATGCCGCCCGGATCGCGCTGGCCCGGTTCTACGCCGAGAATCTCCTGGTGGCCGCGGGCGGCCTGGAACAGAGCGTCGTCGCGGGCGGCGCCTTCACGGACGACGCCGCGCTGGCACTGGCGGTTTGAGGGGGGCAGACATGGCCGAGACCGTCACGATCACCGATCTGGAGGGCGGCGTCCGCCTGATTACCCTGAATCGCCCGGAGAAGAAGAACGCGCTCACCGGGGCGATGTACGACGCGATGCGCGCGGCCCTGGCGGGGGCCGACGCCTCGGACCGGACCGGTGCCGTGGTCTTCGCCGGGCAGCCCGGGATGTTCAGCGCCGGCAACGACCTCGCCGACTTCATGGGCGGCGCCGCGGGCGGCTTCAGCGCCTCGCCGGCCCTGGCCTTCATCCGCCAGCTCGCCCGGACCCGTACCCCGATGGTTGCGGCGATCGACGGGATCGCGGTCGGCATCGGGGCGACGCTCAGCCTGCATTGCGATATGGTCTTTGTGAGCCCGGCGGCGCGGCTGCGCATGCCCTTCGTGGAGCTCGGCCTCGTGCCCGAGGCGGCGTCGAGCTACCTGCTGCCCCTGCGGGTCGGGCGGCTCAAGGCGACGGAGCTGCTGCTCCTGTCGCGGCCCCTCGACGCCGACGAGGCGCTGGCCCTGGGCCTCGTCAACGCCGTGCTGCCGGCCGACATGCTGCTGGACCAGGCCATCGCCCAGGCGGCCAAGCTCGCCGCCCTGCCGCCTGGCGCCCTGGCGGCGTCCCGGGTGCTGATCCGCGGCGATCAGGCCCAGGTCGAGGCGGCCCTGGAGGCGGAGGCGCGGGCCTTCGACGCGCAGCTGCGCTCGCCCGAATCCCAGGAGCGGCTCGCCGCCTTCCCGGCGCGGTCGAAACCCGCTTCGTCGGCGTGAGCAGCCCCCCCGATCTGTCCCAGAAAATCTGCCTGGTGGCCGGCGCCTCCCGGGGCGTCGGCCGGGGCCTGGCCCGGGCGCTCGGCGAGGCCGGGGCGACCGTGATCGTCACCGCCCGCTCCAGCGAGACCGGCCCGCGCACCGAGATGCGGCCGGAATCCATCGAGGACACCGCCCGCCTGGTCGATGCGGCCGGGGGGCGCGGCCACCATTACCTCTGCGACCACCGCTCCGAGCGGGCCACGGATTCGATGGTCCACTGGGTGCTGCGCCGGTTCGGGCGGATCGATGTCGCGGCCTGCAGCGTCTGGGGCGGCAACGAGGGCTATGACGGCGAGCGCTACCCGGACGGGGCCGGCTGGGGCACGCCGTTCTGGAGCCGCTCGGCCGAGCCGTATCTGGGCTTCCTGCAGGCCGGGCCGCTTCCGGCGCTGCTGCTCGCCCGCGCGGTCGCGCCGTCCATGGTGGCGGCGCGGACCGGCCTGATCGCGCTGGTCTCGTTCGGGACCGAGGATTACCTCGGCGACCTGTTCTACGATTCCGCCAAGGCCGCCACCAACCGGCTGGCGCTGGCCTTCGGGCGGGAACTCGCGCCCTACAACGTGACCGCGCTGGGCCTCTCGCCGGGCTTCGTCGCCACCGAGCGGGCGCGCGATCTCGGGCAGGACGCGCAGGCCACCGAGGGGCCGCTCTATGCCGGCCGGGCGCTCGCCGCGCTGGCCGCCGATCCAAACGTCGCCGCCCGGGCCGGCACGGTGCTGCATGCGGGCGATCTGGCCCGGATCTACGGCTTCACCGATGCCGACGGCACCCAGCCAGAGCGCTTCCACGTCGGGCCCTGAGCGCGCCCGAAACAGATTCTGCGCGTCTTGGGAGCGAAAAACGGCCTTAATTGCCCCGCAGGTTGGACCGTAATCGTGTGTTCGGCTCGACGGTGTTTGAGCCGGCTCACTTATGGGCGACGAGGAAAACAAGCATGTCGGATGCGAATATGGCCCCGCGCGTGCTGATGGTGTTCCCCAAGTTCTACGAAAACTCGATGTGGAACTTCAAGGAAGCCATGGAGCTGCAGGGCGCCCGCGCACCCGCGCCGCCGCTGGGCCTGATCACGCTCGCCGCGATGCTGCCGGCGGCCTGGCAGGTGACCCTGGTCAACCGCAATTGCGAGGATCTCACCGACGCGCAGATCCTGGCGGCCGACCTGGTGATGACCGGCGGCATGCTGCCCCAGGAGCCGGATTGCCTCGTCGTCATCGACAGATGCCGCGCGCTCGGCGTCCCGGTCTGCGTCGGCGGCCCGGCCCCGACCTCGACCCCGGAGATCTACGACAAGGCCGATTTCCTCGTGCTGGGCGAGGCCGAGGGCATCCTCGCGACCTTCGTGGAGGCTTGGCAATCCGGGGCGCGCCGCGGCCGGTTCACGGCGGAGAAGTTCAAGGCGGACGTCACCACCAGCCCAATTCCACGCTTCGAGCTTCTGACCTTCAGCCACTACCTGTATATCGGCGTCCAGTTCTCGCGCGGCTGCCCGTTCACCTGCGAGTTCTGCGACATCATCGAACTCTACGGTCGCGCGCCGCGCACCAAGACCACGCCGCAGATGCTGGCTGAGCTCGACCGGCTCTACGGCCTCGGCTACCGCGGCCATGTCGACTTCGTCGACGACAACCTGATCGGCAACAAGAAGGCGATCAAGCTGTTCCTGCCGCACCTGATCAAGTGGCAGGAGGAGCACGGCTACCCGTTCAAGTTCTCCACCGAGGCCTCGCTGAACCTCGCGGACGACGACGAACTGCTCGGGATGATGCGGGACGCGAATTTCTTCGCCCTGTTCACCGGGATCGAGACGCCCGACGAGGCGACGCTGATCCAGACCCAGAAGAAGCAGAACACCAAGCGCTCGATCGCCGACAGCGTGCACAAGCTCTACGAGCACGGCATGTTCGTCACGGCCGGCTTCATCGTCGGATTCGACACCGAGAAGGACAGCATCAGCAAGGCGATGTCCCTGTGCATCAGCCAGACCGGCATCCCGATCGCGATGGTCGGCCTGCTCTACGCGATGCCGAACACGCAGCTCTCGCGCCGCCTGCGCAAGGAGGGCCGGCTGTTCGAGAACTTCGCCTACACCACCGCCGAGCAGGGCGACCATTGTACGCAAGGGCTCAACTTCGTGACCCTGCGCCCGCAGCAGGACGTGCTGGCCGATTACCGGGACGTGCTGGCCGAGATCTACGATCCGCCGAACTTTTTCGCCCGCATCCGAGAGATCGGACGCCGGGTGAAGCGCCCGAAATTCGCCGCCCACAAAGTCAACTGGCGGCACGTCGCCCGCGATCTGGTGTCGTTGCTCCGGATCTGCTGGCGGATGACCGTGCGGCGGCCGGAGCTGGCCAAGCATTTCTGGGGCGCGTTCCTCCAGACCGCCCGCCACAACCCGGCGGCCCTGGAGGCGGTGGTCACCAACATGGTGATCTACCTGCACGTCTACCCGTTCTCGCGCTACGTGATCCGCGAGATCAACGGTCGGATCGCCGAGCTCGAGGCCGGCCGCTGGGTGATGCCGCCGATCCTGGCCGCCGACAAGGACGACGGCGGCAAGGCCGCGCCGGTCGGCAAGGTGGTCGCCCGCGCCGAGGTCAAGCACCTCGCCGCGGTGGCCTGATCGACCGCACCGGGCTCAGGCCGCACGCACCGTCTGCAGGAAGTCGCCGATCTCCCGGCGCAGGGCCGCGGACTGGGCCGAGAGGCTCTCGGCCGAGGCGAGCATTCTGGTGGCGGCCGAGCCGGTCTCCTCGGCGGCCCGGGCGACCGCGTCGATCGTGCCGGTGACCGAACCGGTCCCGGCGGCCGCGTCGGCGATGTTGCGGGCGATCTCCTGGGTCGCCGCCCCCTGCTGCTCCACGGCGGCCGCGATCGAGGTCGCCACCCCGTCGATCTCGCGGATCCGGCCGGTGATGCCGTCGATGGCGCCCACGGTCTGGCCGGTCGCGCCCTGGATCCGGCCGACCTGTCCGGTGATCTCGTCGGTCGCCTTGGCGGTCTGCGCGGCGAGCGCCTTCACCTCGGAGGCCACCACGGCGAAGCCCCGGCCCGCCTCGCCGGCGCGGGCGGCCTCGATCGTCGCGTTCAGCGCCAGCAGGTTCGTCTGCCCGGCGATGTCGGAGATCAGACGGACCACGTCGCCGATTCGGCCTGCGGCCTCGCTCAGCTCCTGAACCAGGCCCGCGGTCCGGCCGGCCTGATCCACCGCGCCCCGGGCGAGGTCGGCGGAGCCGTCGACCTGCCGGCCGATCTCCTGGACCGAGGCGCCGAGTTCCTCGGCCGCCACCGCTACCGTGCCGACATGGGCGGCCGCCTCCTGCGCGGCGCTCGCCACCGCGGCCGAGCGCTCGGCCGTGCGAGTCGCCGTGCTGGTCATCGCCTCGGCATTGGCCCGAAGGTCGAGGGCCGCCTCCGTCACCGCCGCCAGCACGCCGCCGATCGCGGCCTCGAAACCGTCAGCCATCTCTTGGACGGCGCGCCGCCGCTGCGCCTCGGCCCCGGCTCGGGCGAGCGCCGTTTCCTCTTCCAGCGCGCGGGTGTGGATGAGGTTGTCCTTGAACACCTGCACGGCCGCCGCCATGGCGCCGATCTCGTCCCGGCGGCCGGTGCCGGGGATCGCCACGGTCGCGTCGCCCTCGGCCAGGCGGCCCATGGCGCCGGTCATCCGCTGGATCGGACGGGCGATGCCGAACAGGGCGAACAGCATCGCGGCGGCCGCGACCGCCAGCGCCACCGCGGTGGCGACCAGGGCGGTGAGCTTGGCCGAGGTCGCGTTGTCGGCGGTCGCCATGACGTTCGCGTCGGTCTGCGACCGGGCCAGATCGATTGCCTCGGTGAGGCTGGCGACCGCCGCCTCGTTCTGGGCGCCGGTCTCCGGATCCAGGATCAGCTTGAGGGCGCCGTTCGTGTCCCCGGCGATCATCAGCTCGACCACCTGGAGCTGGATGTTCTGGTATGCGTTCCAGGCGCCGGTGAAGCGCTCGTAGGTGTCGCGCTGCCGCGGGGTCGATAGGCGGTCCTGATAGGCCTGGCGCAGCTCGGAGAGCGCCCCGAGGCCGTCGGTCAGCGCCGTCTGGTTCTTGTCGAGGGTCGCGAAATCCGGTGAGCCCGCCACCAGCTTGTAGAGCTTCAGCCGCACGTCGCGCACCGCCATGCCGATCGCTTCGGCCTGGTTCTGGGCAGGCAGCCAGACCTGCGAGACGGTCTTGGCGTCCCGCTCGATCTCGGTCAGCCGCATGACGCTGACGACACCCTGGCCCGCCGCCGCGAGGGCGAGCAGGCCGATGGCCCCGGAGAGGATCGTCTTCAGGGAGAATCGCATCGGAGCTTCCGTCGTCGCGGACAGGCCGCGCTTCCAGGCTCCAGAATCTCTACGAGAGTTCTTAACGTTCTGCTGCGCGTCCATAAATATAGATGACTAGAGCCACCTCTTCCAACGGAAGAAAACGTAGGGCAGGATCGCCGCCACGAACATCATGACTACCGCCATCGGGTAACCATACGGGAGTTCTAGTTCCGGCATGGACTTAAAATTCATGCCGTAGATCGAGGCGATCAGCGTCGGCGGCATGAAGACCACGGCCATGACCGAGAACAGCTTGATGATGTTATTCTGTTCCAAGTTGACCAAGCCGAGTGTCGCGTCGAGCAGAAATTGAATTTTCGTGGAGAGGAACGTCGCGTGCTCCTCCAGCGACTGAAGATCGCGCAGGGTCGATCGCACATCCTCTCGCAGGTCGCGGGGTGCCTTGTTGGTCCGATAGGTCGCCGACAGCGACAACAGGATCCGCTCCATCGAGACCAGGCTCTCGCGCTGCTTCGAGATCAGATCACCGTGGCGCCCGAGTGCCCGCAACGTGTCCTGCAGGGCGGTGTTGCGGGCTGAGGGGTCGGCCTGCACTTCGAAGATCTTGCCCGACAGGCGATCGATACGCTCGCCCTGGAGCTGGAGCACGTCTGCCGCCCGGTCGATCACCGCCTCGATCAGCCCGGCCAGGATGGTCTCGCCGGAGACGGCGGAGGCGCTGCCGTTGCCCGTCGTGCGGCCGGCCCGCTGGGTGTACATCCGGAAGGCCTGCGGCTCCTCGTAGCGCACGGTCACGAGCCGGCTGCCGCGCAGGATGAAAGTGATGCCGGCCAGCCCCGGCTCCTCGGCGTCGCTGACCTTCGAGAGCACGCGCCCGGTCATGTAGCGGGCGCCCTCCTCGACATAGAGCAGCTCCGACGGCTCGATGTCCTTCATCTCCTCGCGCGTCGGCACCTCGATGCCCGCGAAGGCCTCGACCTTGAGTTCCTCTTCACGGCTCGGGCGAATCAGGTCGAGCCAGACGGTGTCTTCGGGGATCGTGTCCTGAAGGTCGACGATTCGGCGCTCAAGCAGCGAGGATCCGGCGCCGGTTGCGGGCTGGTGGATGAAAATCACGAAGCGGTCTCGGGTGCGAAACGGTCACAAGTCGGCGCAAGGTCCGGTCCGCATCCGGCACGGCGGCTCCAAGCGCAAGCTGTGCCGCGGGTGTGGCGTTGTTTTCTGACGCTTCCGTGACATCGCGGCCCGCCTCGGCGGTGGGGCGCCGCGCGGTTCCACGCTCAGTTGCAACCTTCGCAGACGCTGTCCTCGATCTTGTCGGTCAGGGCGCGCTCACGGCGCTGCTCCCGCCGTGACGGGACCTCGCCCGGTCCCAGCGACGTGCCCGGGGGCTTGGTCACGCCGAGGCTGTTGGTGTTCGGCGCCGTGATCGTCGAGGTCGGCCCGCCGCCGGTGCCGGTCTGATCGGGCGCGCGCGGCTGGGCCGCCAGCGTTGCGGGGAGGGCGAGGCTCAGCGCGGCGAGGGCGAGCGAACGGATCGAGGCTGCGGTCATGACACCTCCAGTCATCGGAAGAAGGTCAGGTTCCTCAACACGTTGCAAGCCCCCAGGTTGCAGGCGTCAGCGTCGGCGCGCAGCCTCGCGCCGGAACACGCCGATCATCTCGACATGGTCCGAGTGCCGGAACTGGTCGACCGGCGTCACCGATTCGAGCCGGTAGCCGCCGGCCATGAGCGTCGCCGCATCCCGGGCGAAGGTGCCGGTATCGCAGGCGACGCCGATTACCACCGGGACGCGCGCGGCGGCGAGCTGGCGGGCCTGGGCTTCCGCGCCGGCCCGGGGCGGATCGAACACCACTGCATCGAACCCGTCGAGCTCCGTGGGGAGCAGCGGCCGACGGAACAGGTCCCGGCGCTCGGTGGTGATCTGGCGCCGGCCGGTGGCGGCCCGGGCCGACCGGTCGAGGCCGGCCAGGGCTGCCGCATCCGCCTCGACCGCGTGGACGGCGGCGTGGCGCGCCATTGCCAGGGCGAGGGGGCCGCAGCCGGAGAACAGGTCGGCGACCCGCCGCGGACGGCGTCCCAGGGCCGCGACGGTCAGGTCCGTCAGCGTCGCCTGCCCGGCGGCGGTCGCCTGCAGGAAGCCGCCGGGGGCCGGATAGAGGCGGCTGTCGCCGGCGGTCACCGAGACCGGCTCGGCCTCCATCAGGCGCTCGCCGTGGAGCGACAGCCGGGCGAGGCCGAGTTCGCCCGCGATCCGCACCAGCGCGGAGGCGACGCCGCCGCTCACCGGCCCATGGCCCCGCAGGTCGATGTCGAGGCCCTGGTCGGTGGCGGTCACGGCCACGTCGAGGGGCTTGCGGCCATGGCCGAGCGGAGCCGCGAGGCGCCGCGCTACGGCGGGCGCCGGATGCAGCGCCGGCACGGTGATCGGGCAATGGTCGATCGGCACCAGCGCATGGCTGCGCGCCGCCATCAGCCCGGCCTCGCCCTGTCCGTCGAGCTCCCGGACATGCAGGGTGATGCGGCGGCGCCCGGCCCCGTGCGCGTCGACGGTGGGCCCCGGCTCGACCTCGAGACGGGCCTGCGAGAGGGCCTGGGCGACGAGGCCGCGCTTCCAGGACAGTTCCGCGGCCGTCGCGAGATGCTGCGTCCGGCAGCCGCCGCAGCGCATGTAGTAGGGGCAGAACGGCTCGACCCGGTCGGGGGAGGGCTGCTCGATGCCGAGCAGCTCCGCCCGCTTGCCCTCCCGGCGGATCGTCGCCCGCTCCCCGGGCAGCGTGTAGGGGACGAGGATCCCGTCCTCCGCGATGCCGTCGCCGCGGGCGCCGAGCTCCCGGATCGTGACCGTTTCGCTCATGGTAGGTTTGCGCCGATCAAAAATTCGGAATTGCCGTCGCCACCCGGCACGGGCGAGTCGATCAGGCCGAGGATCGTGGCGCCGAGGCCTTCCAGCACGCCGCGGATGGTCGCACAGACCTCCGCGTGGACGGCCGGGTCGCGCACGAGGCCGCCGCGCCCGACGCGCGCGCGCCCGGCCTCGAATTGCGGCTTGATCAGCGCGACGATCCCGGCGCCGGGTGCGAGCAGCGGCGGCAGGGCCGGAAGCACCAGACGCAGGCCGATGAAGCTCACGTCGACGCTCGCCATCGCGGGCCGCGGCACGAGCCGCGCTGGGTCGAGGGCGCGGATATCGGTGCCCTCCAGGCTGGTGACGCGGGGATCCCCCGCCAGCCGCGGATGCAGTTGACCCCGGCCGACATCGACCGCGTGGACATGGGCCGCGCCCCGGGCGAGCAGGACATCCGTGAAGCCGCCGGTCGAGGCGCCGACATCGAGGCAGGCGAGGCCGGCCGGATCCAACCCGAACGCGTCGAGCGCCGCCGCGAGCTTGAGCCCGCCCCGGGAGGCGTAAGGGTGCTCGGGTGCAGCCTCGATCCGCGCACCCGGCGGGATCGATTCCGAAGCCCGCGTCAGGAGCCGGCCGTCGACCCGCACCAGCCCGGCCCGGATCGCGGCCTGCGCCCGCGCCCGGCTCTCGAAATGGCCGTGCTCGACCAGGAACAGGTCGGCCCGCTTCGGCGCAGGCGCGCGGTGCGCGGACGCTCCGCCGTCAGGTATGGGCCGGTCTCCGGTCATCAAGGCTTTACGGGCTCGGGGCAGGGATACGGCAAAGGTTTCGGGGCCGGCCCTGTCGAAGGGGCGGCCTGTATCCTACCTAGACCGGGCTGGAGAGGAGAGCCACCGTATGACACGCATCCTGCCGCTGCTCGCGCTGCTGGGACCTTTCGCGGCGAGCGGCGCGCTGGCCCAGGAGCCGGCAGCCGCCAAGCCCACCGAGACGTTCCAGGCGCCGGTGAAGAACGCCAAGGGCGACACGATCGGCACGATCGCGATCCGCGACGGCGCCAACAGCCTGGTGCTGCGCGTCGCGATCCAGCCCGGCGGGTTGCCGCCCGGCTGGCACGGCATGCATTTCCATGCGGTGGGCGATTGCTCGGATCCGAAATTCCTGAACTCCAAGGCCCATGTGAATCACGACCAGAGCAAGCACGGCCTGCTCAACCCGGACGGGCCGGACGAGGGCGACCTGCCGAACCTCTACGCGAATCAGGACGGCTCGGCGAATGCCGAGGTGACCAGCGAGACGCCGCTCACCGGCGAGGGCGGCCTCAAGGACGGCGACGGCTCGGCGCTGATCGTCCACGCCAACGAGGACGACCACACCAGCCAGCCGATCGGCGGCGCCGGCGACCGGGTCGCCTGCGCGGTGATTAAGTAGGGCCGGTCAGGCCGGGTTGGGCGAGGGCACCAGGGGCGGGATCGGGCGCGGGCGCCCGGCCTCGTCGATCGCCACGAAGGTGAGGGTGGCCTGCGTCACCCGTTCGCGGACCTGGGTGCAGAACCGCCGCGCCCAAGCCTCGACCTCGATCTTCATCGAGGTCCGGCCGACATGCGAGACCCGGGTGTAGACGCACAGAACGTCCCCGACCCGGACCGGCCGGATGAAGGTCATCGCGTCGAGGGCCACGGTGACGACCCGGCCCTGGGCCCGGTCGACCCCCGCGATGCCGCCGGCCTGGTCCATCTGCGTCAGCACCCAGCCGCCGAAGATGTCGCCGTTGGCGTTGGTGTCGGCCGGCATCGCGATGGTCCGAACCGTCAGATCCCCCCGCGGCAGGTCCGCCTCGGGCGCCAGCGCCCGCTCACTCTCGCCATTCGCGCGTCCGACGTGCTGCATGCCGTCCATCCGCCTGTCTCGCGCGCCGTCAGGGAAGGAGGCCGGCGAGCTTCAGTCCCGCCGCCAGAAAGACGGTGACCGCACCCAGGATGCATTCGAGCGGGATCGATTGCCAGAGGTCCGGCGTCGCGGCCGTGGCCTCGGCGCGCCGCGCGATATCGTTCATCGGAAACTCCTCCCGGGCGGACCGGTCCGCCGCCGGCGCCACTTTTTCCTGCATTATACGGCATGGAGCCCGGCCGCGCATCCCGAATCAGGGCATGAAAAAGCCCGGCGCCTCGTGTGAGCCGCCGGGCCGGTCAGGATCGGGAAGAGCTTAGTAGAAGAACCGACGGCGGTAATACGGACGGCGGTAGAACGGCCGCGGGCCGTAGTAGAACCGGCGGCGGTAGTAGGGGCGGCGGTAGAACGGCCGCGGGCCATAGAACCGACGGCGGTAGTAGTACTGGGCCTTCTGGGCCACGGCCGGCGCGGCATCGGCCGGCAGGGCGATGCCCGGGCCGACCGGCGCGGCCGACGCGCCCTGGGGCGCAGCAGCCGCGAAGCCCAGCACCAGCAGGGCCGCGAGCAGGAATTTCCTCAGCACGGTCTCGACTCCCTTCGCGTGATCACGTCTTGGACGACGGACCGCGAGGTACGAGAAACCTCCCGGCGGTCCGAAACGCTGCAACGCACGGGTGATGGCAAGCGTTGCAGCGTAACCGCTACGGATAGGCGAAAGGGTTTATTTTCGGCAGCGGCCGCCGGCCGGCCTGGCGGCCCGCCGGACTTCGTCGCGCTGCATCAAGAGCTTAGATCCTCAACCGCGCGGGTGCTCAGGCGATCTGGGTGGTCATATCGACGAGGCGCGCCTCCGCGCTCTGGCGGACGAGGGCGATGCCGTGCTCGCAATCCTCGCGGCGGAGGTAGCCCTCCCCGGAATCCGCGATCACTGCGCCGTTTTGCGCCCGCAGGCGCCAGCGCCACTCGCCCTTGGCATCCCGATAGAGTTCGAACCGCATGGGGCAGGCTCCTGTCTGACCGTCCGGTGAGATGGGATGCCGCGTCCAAAAAAGAAGCCGCCCCGGAAGTCTCCTCCCGGGGCGGCTTTTTTAGGTTTTGAGAAAAACCCTGGTTTCAAAAGGTCCGGGACCTTTTGCGGGTGCAGGGCAGAGCCCTGCTGTCCTCAGGACCGGGGCGACCGCTCCAGCCAGCCGATGTTGCGGCCCTCGCCGGCGCCGCCGGCGCTGCGCGGGCGGGCATCGGCCCGCTGGGGGCGGCTGTCGCGGGCCGGGCGCGCCTGCTGCTGGGCCGGACGCTCGCCCTGCGGACGTGCGGGCCGGTCCGACCGGGCCTCACGTCCCTGGGGGGCGGGGCCGCGACCGTCACCGCGACCGTCCTGCGGACGGCCCTGGCGCGGGGCACCCTGGCCCTGGCCGCCGCCGAAGCCGCGGCCGCCTTCCGGGCGTTCCTGCTGGGGCCGGCCCTGCTGCGGGCGGGACCGCTGGCCGGGACGGCCGCCGGCCGGACGCTGCTGCTGGCGCTCGGGCCGGCGCTCCTCCTCGCGGGCGATGTCGGCCGCTTCCTGACGCGACGGGGGCGTGAAGCCCTCGGGGAAGCCCGCCACCGGCACGCTCTGGCGGGTCAGCCGCTCGATGTCGCGCAGGTAGGCCCGCTCCTCGTCGTTGCAGAACGAGATCGCCAGACCGGTCGCCCCGGCGCGCGCGGTGCGGCCGATGCGGTGGACGTAGCTCTCCGGCACGTTCGGCAGGTCGAAATTGACCACGTGGCTGACGCCGTCGACATCGATGCCGCGGGCCGCGATGTCGGTGGCCACCAGCACCCGGCAATCGCCGTCGCGGAAGGCCTGGAGCGCCCGCTCGCGCTGCGGCTGGCTCTTGTTGCCGTGGATCGCGGCGCCGGCGATCCCGACCTTGTCGAGGCCGCGTACGACCCGGTCCGCCCCGTGCTTGGTGCGGGTGAAGACCAGGACGCGGTCGATGGCCGGATCCCGCAGGATATGGGCGAGCAGCGCCTGCTTCGCGCCGGTATGGGCGAAGATGACCTTCTGCTCGACGCGCTCGGCCGTGGTCGCCACCGGGGTCACGGCGACCTGCACGGGATCCTTGAGGTACTGGCTGGCCAGGCCAGCGATGTTCTTCGGCATGGTCGCCGAGAAGAACAGGCTCTGGCGCTGGGCCGGCAGCATCTTCACGATACGCTTGAGGGCGTGGATGAAGCCGAGGTCGAGCATCTGGTCGGCCTCGTCGAGGACGAGGATCTCGACGCCTTCGAGGGTCAGCGAGCGGCGCTCGATCAGGTCGATGAGCCGGCCCGGGGTGGCGACCAGGATGTCGACGCCGGGGGCCAGGGCCCGCTCCTGGCGGCTGATCGTGACGCCGCCGAACACCACCGTGGTGGTGTAGGACAGGTGCCGACCGTAATCCGCGAAGGACTCGGCGATCTGGTTGGCGAGCTCGCGGGTGGGCGAGAGCACCAGCACCCGGCAGCCGCGGCGCGGGGGCCGGCGGTCGGAGAGCGAGAGGCGATGCAGGATCGGCAGCGCGAAGGCCGCGGTCTTGCCGGTGCCAGTCTGGGCAATGCCGCAGAGATCGCGGCCTTCCATGGCCGGCGGGATCGCCTGGGCCTGGATCGGGGTCGGCGTGACGTAACCAGCCTCGCCGAGCGCCCGGAGCACGGGTTGGGCAAGGCCGAAATCGGTGAATTGGGTCAAAGAGATATCCGATGCAGCAGGGCCGGCCGGGCGCTTCGCGTCGTTTGCGAGCAGCGCGGAATTCAGGTCGGTCCGTTGGCAGGGGGCAGCCCGCGTGATGGGGCGGCCCGGGTGCATGCACGTTATGAAGAGGGGGGCCGGATCACGCCGGAAGGCGCCCGATCCGTCACGCAGCCCCCTCAAGCGGGCCCTGACGGCCGCTGACGCTGCATCGCCGATATGCGGGTGTGCGGCTGCGAAGTCAATGCATGGCTGCGCCTCGGATGACATGGCACCGATCGCCTGGGCGCGTATCTCGGCGAAGCCTCACGTATCGATTCGCGCGCGATCAGCGACCCAAGTGCTCCTGGCGTCGGCCCTCTACGGCCAACCGCCGCGTCTGTCGGTAGAGCCCCGCCGTCAGGCCGGCGAACAGCACCAGACCGCCGATCAGCGCCGGGCCGCCGAAGCCGTCGCCGACCAGTGCCAGGGCGGCATCGTCGCCCGAGACGTAGACGATCAGCGCGAAGGCGACGCCCCAGAGGCTCTCGCCGACGATCAGCCCCGTGGCCGTGAGGGTGCCCAGCCGGAAAGCCCGCTCCGGGTCGGCCTGGCGGCGCGCCCAGCGCTCGTAGACTGTGCCGATCAATGCGCCGGCCACCAGGGGCGCGATCAGCTTCATGGGCAGGTAGATCCCGAAGGCGGCAGCCAGCGGCGGGAGGCGCAGGCGCTTCAGCCGGCCGAGGGTCTCGTCCAGGGCGACCAGCCCCACGCCCGCAGCCGCGCCCCAGCCCAGCATGCGCCAGTTGCCCTCGCCCGAAAGCACGCCCTTGGCGAGGGTCGAGATCAGGCCGGCCTGCGGGGCGGCCAGGGCGTTCGGGCCGGCCCCGGGTGTCCCGACGAAGCCGAAGCTCGTCGCCAGCACGTTCAGCACCGGCGGGATGATCGCCGAGCCGAACACCACGCCGACGATCAGGGCCGTCTGCTGCTTCCACGGGGTCGCCCCGACGAGCTGGCCGGTCTTGAGGTCCTGCAGGTTGTCGTTCGCGATGGTGCAGATGCTGAACACGATGCCCGTGACGGTCAGCACGTAGGCGACGAGCGCCCCGTTGCTCTGCGCATCCGCGTCGCGGCCGAGCAGCCCCAGCAGCATCGCCGAACTCGCCAGGGCGGCCAGGATGCCGATGCCCGACACGGGCGAGTTGGAGGCACCGATCAGCCCGGCCATGTAGCCGGTCACTGCGGCCACGACGAGCCCGATCACCCCGACGAACAGCAGGCCGCCCGACACCAGCAGCACGCCGTGATGCTCCAGGCTCGTGCCGGCGAGGACGTCCCACAGAAGCCAGCCGATTGGCAGGAGCAGGCTCACCGAGACCAGTAGGACCACCGTCACCGGCAGGTCGCGCTCCTCCAGTACGAGCGTCGCGCCGGCCTGACGCGCCCGCCCGGCCGCGAGGGCCGAGCGGATGCCGCCCAGCACCGGGCGGGCGATCCGGATCAGCGTCCAGATTGCCGCGACGCCCATCACGCCGGCGCCGAAGAACCGCACCTCCTGCCGGAACACGGTGCCGACCCAGGCCTCGACCGAAACGTCCGGCATCGGCTGCTGCGCGGTCAGGATCGGGGCCAGCACCACCCAGGCGATCACCAGCCCGAGCGCCATGGCGGCTCCCACCGACAGGCCGACCAGATGGCCGACGCCGAGCAGCGCGAAGGACAGGTTGCCGGCGATGCCGGTCGCGCCGGCGCCGACGCGGAACCAGGTCGCGGCGCTGTCGAGCACCAGCCGGGTCTGGGCCAGGATCGCGAAGCCGGCCGAGGCCAAGCTGTTCCAGACGAGGATGCGCAGGCCCAGCGCGCTGTCGGCCTGTCCCGCTGCGCCCTGCGTGCCGAGCGCCAGCACCTCGGCGGCGGCGCGCCCCTCCGGATAGGGTAGGTCCGAATCGACCACGAGGGCATGGCGCAGGGGCACGGAGAACATCACCCCCAGGATCCCGCCCGTCGCGGTGATCCCCGCGGTGGTGAGCCAGGGGAAGCCGTGCCACCAGCCGATCATCACCAGACCGGGCAGCACGAAGATGATCGCCGAGAGCGTGCCCGCCGCCGACGCGACGGTCTGCACGATGTTGTTCTCCAGCACCGTGGCGCCGGGCAGATGCCGCAGCACCGCCATGGAGATCACCGCGGCCGGGATCGATGTCGCGAAGGTGAGGCCGACCTTGAGTCCGAGATAGACGTTGGCGGCGGTGAAAAGCAGCGTCAGCGCGCCGCCGAGCAGGAGGCCGCGCCAAGTCAGTTCGGCGGGCGTGGTGCCGCGGGACATGCGAATCGAGCTCCGGGACCTCATCCGCCGAGTTTATCGATAGGCGGCTGAGGGATACAACCGGCGCCCCCGCGTATCATCCCGCTGTAAGTCGGCTTGCGGCCGATGTTTCTATCGAAACGACATCCGCCTCCTGGATGAAAAGCTCACATCAACGATCATGTTGTTCGGATGTGGATATCTAAAGTCGTGAAACTTGCACGGCTCGCCACCTGCGCTTCAAGCTGGAGCCGATGCAGGCGCGCTATGCTCATATCCGGTGATGCAGATCGACGAAGAGCGCATTGACGAGGCGGTGCTCGCCCTTCTGTGGCTGACGCTCCACGGCGAGCACCGAGCCTGGGCCGCCTTCACGCGAAGGGGCTGATCGGCGATCCGGTCGGCCGGGCCAAGTCCGTGGTGCTGACCGAGGAGGGCTTGCGCCGATCGGAGGCTTCGTTCGAAGCGCTGTTCACCCGCAAGGACTGACCGCCTCGGCCTTCGGGGGGGGACTGCCCTGCCGGGCTCCATATCTTGCGATCGAGAAAAGATTGCTTCCCGAACCGACGATCGCGGCCTCACGCCCAACGATCCATTTCTGAGGAAGAGCACCACATCGAACGTGTGGTGCGGCCAAGAGGACTCGAACCTCCACCCCTCGCGGGACTAGCACCTCAAGCTAGCGCGTCTACCAATTCCGCCATGGCCGCATCGGACGCGAAGATCCGCCCGTTCGCCCGCACGCTGCGACCTCCGGGGAACCCCTCGGGTCGTCGTCATGTCGGGCGGCGCAGCGGATAACAGATCGATCCGCCGCCGACAAGCGCCCCGCTCAAACGGAAGCGTAGTCGTCGTCTAGGAATGGCGTCGCGCTGTCGCCGATGGTGGTGCCGGGCTCGACGATCGCCGCCGCCTTGCGGATCAGTTCCGTCACCTCGACGGAGATGCGGTCGCCGGTCACGACGATCTGCCCGCGGGCGATCGGGTGATCGTTGGCCAGGATCTCGACCATGTCGCTGTCGCTGGCCTCCAGCTCGATCACGGCGCCGCGGCCCATGCGCAGCAGCATGTGCAGCGGCATCCGCGCCCGGCCGAGCACCACCGTCAGATCGACCTTCAGAGTCTCGAAGACCGCCACCGCTTGCCCATCCCGTCTCGCAGCCGACCCGGAGCACGCAAAATCTTGCCACCGCCGGCCGCGGATGTTGAAGGCTTCGACCATCGACGCAGGATGGTGAACCCTTGGTAAACGCGCCCCGCCTCACGGTCTCACCCCACGCCTTTCCGAAGCGGCCCGGCTCGGATCCGGCCGCCGGTCCGGTGGGCTGGCGCGTGAGCGACGCGCCCGTGGGCTACGCGGAGGCGGTGGCCTGGATGGAGGCGCGCGTGGAGCGGATCGCGCGCGGCGCGGCACCCGAATGCGTCTGGCTGCTCGAGCACCCACCGCTCTACACGGCCGGCACCTCGGCGAAGCCCGAGGACCTCGTGGCACCCGATCGCTTCCCGGTCTACGCCACCGGCCGGGGCGGCCAGTACACCTATCACGGCCCAGGCCAGCGGGTCGCCTACGTGATGCTGGACCTCGACCGCCGGAGCCGGGACCTGCGCGCCTATGTGGCGAGCCTGGAAGGTTGGCTGATTGAGACGCTGGCGGCCTTCAACGTCCGGGCCGAGCGCCGGGAGGACCGGGTCGGCGTCTGGGTGCGCCGCCCCGAGAAGGGGCCAGGGGTGGAGGACAAGATCGCCGCCATCGGCATCCGGGTGCGCCGCTGGGTCAGCTTCCACGGGATCAGCCTGAACGTCGAGCCCGACCTGTCGCATTTCGCCGGCATCGTGCCCTGCGGTGTGCGCGAGCACGGGGTGACGAGCCTGGTCGATCTCGGCCTGCCGGTGAGCCTGGCGGAGGTCGACATGCAGCTGCGCGCCGCCTTCGAGGCCATTTTTGGGGCGACTGTGATCGAGGCGGCGGATTAGCTGCCGGCAATCAGAAATCCGCGTGCAGCCGCGACGCGAAGAAATGCGCCGGCCCGCGGTCGCGGTTGTAGCCGGGATTGGCCACGAACTGGTAATCGAAGGTCAGGGTCACGAACTTCGTGAGGTTCAGGGCGTAGTAGGTCTCCACGGCCCGCTCGCTGCCGTAATTGAGCCGCCCGTCGCCGATCAGCAGGCCGTAATAGCCGGCCGCGAAGGCGGCGCGGTGCGAGGGCGAGAGCCGGTTCATCGCCGCCCCGATCCCGATCGTGTCGTCCGGGCGGTCCCAGGCCTTGCCCTTCAGCGACAGGCCCCCGGAGAAGCTCTGGTCGATATCGGTGAAGGAGATGTTCTCCGTGCGCCCGTCGTTCAGGCTGGCCCGGGCGAACAGGCCGAGCTCGGGGGTCAGCGCCTGCTCCAGGTTGATGTAGCCGCCGGTCTTGCGACGCGGCTTGCGGGTCGCGAGGGCGGCGTCGCTGCCGTTGTCGAACAGGCCGAGCTGCGTGAGGGTGACGAGCTGCCGGTTATTGGCCGAGACCCCGACATTCGAGAACAGGCCGATGCGGATCTTGCCGGGTTGCTCCAGCCACGGGAGGATGTGGCGCTCCTCGAACTCGGCGTTCAGGCCGGCGCGCCGGAACACCCGCGGGTCGAGCACGTCGCTCGACGGCTCCTTGGGCACCTGCGTGTAGGCGGCGCGGATCGCGAAGTCCGGCCGGTTGTATTCGGCGTAGACGCCCTGGGTGAAGCCCGGGAGGTTGGCCGGGAAATCCCAGGCCGAGGCGCCCCAGAGCGACCAGTTGAAGAAGTCGACCCGCGGGTCGTGAGCGTAGACGTTGCCGTCGAAGAAGTCGCCCAGCGCGAACTTGCCGGCGATCAGGGTGATCCGCTCCGCATCGTACCGGGTAGCGACCTGGTTCGGCCCGTCCGGCACCTCCACGGTCTCGCCGCCGAGCCCGATCGTCTGCTTCACGTAGTAGCGGTTCGAGCGCAGCTTCGGGAATGGGGCGCCGGCCTTCTGCGCCTCGCCGTTGACGAAGCCCGCGACGCCCAAGGTCCGCGACAGGCCGAAGCCCTGGCTGAACTCGGGATTGTAGTACAGCTCGGTGCTGTCGGTGAGCTTGAGTCCGAGGAAGATCGTGGCCGTGGTGGTCTGCCGGGCCTGATGCGGGATCAGGCTCTGCGCCCCCTCGTAGGGCGAGCGGAAGCCCGGCACGCCCTGGGCGATCAGCGTCGTCTGCCCGTGCAGCGAGAAGCGCCCAGTATCGCCGTTGTCGGGATCGTGCGGGGCGGTCTCGTCCGGATCGGCCGGCACCTTCAGGCCGTCCGGGAACCACATCAGCCGCGCGAACAGCTGGTTCGAGGTGAAGCTCGCCCGGGACGTGACCGGGCCGCCATTGTCCCCGGGCACGCTGCCCAGCGAGAAGCGCCGGCTGCCGCCGAGATCGATGTAACGGTAGTCGATCCCGAGCGCGAGCGAATCGCTAATGGCATACTGGATGCCCGCGCCGAGGGTGAACCCGAGATAGCCGATCTCGCGCCGTGCCGTGTTCTGGCCGCCGGCGTCGAGATCCGGATAGTTCGCCAGGAAGCGGGCATTGGCGCCTGCGAGCCCGAAGGCCCCGTAGACCAGGTACCGGTCGAAGCTGTAGCCGATCCGGGCCCGGAGGGTGCCGTACAGGTCGGTCTTGGCGCGCACGATGTTGAACGCCGGGTCGACATCCGCGTAGCCGAAGCCCGCGATGGTCGAGGGCACGGGCCGCTTCAGGTTCGCCGCGTCGAGGGAGGCCTCGATGCCGTAGACCCAGGGGCCGGCCTGCCAATTCCAGCCGCCGAACACGCCCCCGACCGCCGTGGTGGCGTTGCCCCCCTGGTCGCTGCGGCCGGTCGAATCGCCGCTCTTGAACGACGGGACCGCGCGGCCGCCGATCGCCGCCGGGCCGAAATTATAGGCGCCGTAGGAGCCGCTGGCGCTGCCCTCGAGGCCGATGAAGCCCCCCGACCAGTCGGCATAGGCGGGGATGTCCGTCGCGGGACGCCGCGCCGCGGGGTCGGCGGCCGTCGCGGGAACGGACGGGATCAGGGGCGCGGCCAGGACGAGGGCTGTGGCGCGGAGGAGCGGCGCGAAACGGAGGGGCATCGGACTCGCGGAAAAGATATAGCACTTGCTATAATGGGATTTGCGGACGCGCAAGCCGTTCCGGATCGTCTCGAACACAGACCGCACCGTTTTCTCGTCCTGTGCCACCTTGTCGTCGGCTCGCATGGCAACGGCGTGACGATCCCTGCATCCCTCCACCGGTCAAGATAGGCCCGGCCACAGCGGGCGGAATAACTTCAGCCCGCACACCACAACTCGGCAATGCCGCAGGTAAAGATCAAGAACTACCATTCGCCAAGGCTGCAGAGGTATTAGTTTAGAATTGTTATGATTTGATAGACCGCGGGTTGCCTCTTTGAAACTTCTGCCGAGAGCGTTATGTGCGATGCCATGCGCGCTTCGACTCTCTTCCCGATTCTCCGCGGCCTCGCCGCGGCTGCCCTCCTTGCGAGCGCGGGTGCCGCCTCCGCCAAGGAGGTGCCGATCGGTCCGCACGTAACCAAGAACGGCCTGGAGGTCGCGGCCGTGTACCTCCAGCCGATCGAGATGGACCCGCCCGGCATGATGCGCGAAGCCGCGCAGTCGGACCTGCATCTCGAGACGGATATCCGCGCCGCCAAGGACAACCGGAACGGCTTCGCGGAAGGCGATTGGGTGCCCGCGCTCGAGGTCCGTTTCGAGGCGGTGAAGCTCGACGGCGACAAGCCGACGGACCAGAAAGTGTCGGGCCTGCTGATGCCGATGGTCGCCAATGACGGCCCGCATTACGGCGACAACGTCAAGCTGTTCGGGCCCGGCCGCTACCGTCTGAAGGTCACGGTCGCGCCGCCCGGCAAGGACAGCCATTTCGGCCGCCACGTCGACAAGGAGACCGGGGTCGGCCCGTGGTTCGAGCCCTTCGACGTCACCCAGGACTTCACCTTCGCCGGCGTCGGCAAGAAGGGCGCCTACTGAACCGAAGGGATATCCGTGTCACGCTCGTTGCGCCCCCTCCGGCTCGCCGCCGCTCTCCTCGTCGCCTCCTGGACGGCGACTTCCGCGCGTGCGGACGACATGCCGGTCATCAAGGTCGAGATGCGCGACGGCGTGATCCTGCCCGCGGTCATCGAGGTGCCTGCCAACACGCGGTTCAAGCTGGAGATCTCGAATACCGGCCAGTCGCCGGTGGAGTTCGAGAGCACGGAACTCAAGCGCGAGAAGGCGCTGGCGGCGGGCTCGACCTCGGCGATCGTGTTCCGCACCCTCGATCCCGGCACCTACCAGGTGTTCGACGATTTCCATCCCGAGGCGAAAGCCACCCTGGTGGCCAAGTGAGCGCGTCCTGACGGTGGCGTCCCAGACCTTCCTCGCCGAGGCGCCCTCGCGCCGGGACATGATCGACGAGCGGCTCGCCCGCTTCGGCGACTGGCTCCGGCTGCACGGCGGGATGATCCGCGCCGTGCAATGGGTGATCGTCGGGGTCTACGGCGTGCTGGTGATCGTGCCCGCGCTCCTGCCGCTGCCCGACAACACGGCGCATATCTGGACCAACCTGACGCTCGCCGCGCAATTCGCGTTCTGGGGCATCTGGTGGCCGTTCGTGCTCCTGAGCATGGTGCTGGTCGGCCGCGCCTGGTGCGGCGTGCTCTGCCCCGAGGGGGCGCTCAGCGAGTTCGCCAGCCGCTGGAGCCGGGGCTACTCGGTGCCGCGCTGGATCACCTGGCAGGGCTGGCCGTTCCTGGCATTTGCCGGCACCACGGTCTACGGCCAGATGACCAGCGTCTACGGCTATCCGAAGCCGGTGCTCGCCGTGCTCGGCGGCTCGACGCTCGCGGCGATTGGCGTCGGCCTGCTCTACGGGCGCAACAAGCGGGTCTGGTGCCGCTACCTCTGCCCGGTCAACGGCGTGTTCGCGGTGCTCTCGAAGCTCGCGCCGATCAGCTTCCAGGTGGACCGCGCCGCCTGGGCCGCCTCGCCCAAGCCCGCGCAGGGAACCGAGCATTTCAACTGCGCCCCCCTGGTGCCGGTGAAGGCGATGCGCGGCTCCGGCTCCTGCCACATGTGCGGGCGCTGCAGCGGCCATCGCGGCGCGGTGCGCCTCGCGTTGCGCTCGCCCAACCACGAGATCGTCCACGTCGCCGGCCAGGAGCCGAGCCTGGAACAGACCGTGCTGATCCTGTTCGGCATGCTGGCCCTGGCGGTGGGCGCGTTCCAGTGGTCGTCGAGCCCCTGGTTCGTCGAGGCCAAGCAGATCGTCGCCACCTGGCTGATCGAGCACGGGATCACCTGGCCGCTGGAGATGTCCGCGCCGTGGTTCGTGCTGACGAACTACCCCGACCACAGCGACGTGATGACCCTGCTCGACGGCGGATTGCTGCTGGCCTACATCGGCGCCGCGACCGTCATCCTAGGGCTGGCCCTGTCGGGGATCGTGGCGCTGGCGACCGTGGCGCTCGGCGGCTGGTCGCGCCCGCGCTTTCACCACCTCACGCAGACGCTGATCCCGGTGGCGGGTTGCGGCGTCTTCCTGGGCCTCTCGGCGCTGACGGTCACCTTCCTGCGCGGTGACGGCATCCACATCCCGTACGTGTCGGAGATCCGCGCCGTCATGCTGATCGGCTCCGGCCTGTGGAGCGTGTGGCTCGCGTGGCGCGTCGCCGGCCTGGCGGCGGGCGGCCTGCAGCGGGCCGCAGCCACGGCCTGCATCGCCTCGGCGGTGACCCTCTCGGTCGCCAACTGGGTGCTCCTGTTCTGGGTCTGGTAGCGCGGTCCGCGTTCAACTGAGGAGAACGCCATGATCGGCGCCTTCATCATTGCCTTCCGCGAAGTCATCGAGGCCGGCCTGATCATCTCGATCGTGCTGGCGGCCACCCGGGGCATCCCGGGCCGGATGCGCTGGGTCCTGCTCGGCGTCGCCGGCGGCCTCGCCGGGGCCGGCCTCGTGGCCCTGTTCGCGGAATCGATCTCCGACGCGTTCGAGGGCAGCGGCCAGGACATCCTGAACGCCGCCGTGCTGATCGTCGCGGTGCTGCTGCTGATCTGGCACAACACCTGGATGAGCAAGCACGGCAAGGAACTCGCGGGCGAATTGCGGGCGACGGGCGAGGCCGTGCGCTCGGGCGAGCGCGAGGCCGCCGCCCTCTCGATCGTCGTCGGCGCCGCAATCCTGCGCGAGGGTGCGGAACTGGTGCTGTTCCTCTACGGTCTCGTGGCGTCGGGCACCTCGGGTGCGGATATCCAGTTCGGCGCCTTCGCGGGCATCGGGGCGGGCATCCTCCTCTCGGCGGTGACCTATTTCGGCCTGGCCGCGATCCCGAGCCGGTACGTGTTCTCGATCACCAGCGCGCTGATCATCTTCCTCGCCGCGGGACTGGCCTCGCAGGCCGCCCAGTTCCTGTCCAATGCCGGCGTCGTCGATGTCCTCGGCCAGACCCTGTGGAACAGCTCCGGGGTGATCGCGGAAAATTCCTGGCCGGGCCGGGTGCTGCACGCGCTCGTCGGCTACACCGACCGACCAACCGCCCTGCAGGGGCTGGTCTATGTCGGCACCATCGCGGTGATGGTCGGGCTGATGCAGTGGAGCGCCGCCGACAAGCGCCGCGCGGTGCGCACCGCCTGAACCAGGGGTTTCCTAAGCGCCCGTCGCGACCGGGCGCGCCGTGTCGGCACCCCATTCCGACCACGACCCGTCGTAGAGGCCGCGGGCCGGCCGGCCCATCGTCTCCAGCGCCAGGGCGATGATCGCCGCGGTCACGCCCGAGCCGCAGGTGGTCACGACCGGCCGGTCGGGATCGATGCCGGTCTCCGCGAACAGATGCTCCAGCTCCTTCGGACTCTTCAGGCGGCCGTCGCGCTGGAGGGACGCGTAATGCAGGTTGTGCGCGCCCGGCATGTGCCCCGGCCGCACGCCCGGGCGCGGCTCCGGCTCCTCGCCGCGGAAGCGGGTGGCCGAGCGCGCATCGACCACCTGGGCCGAGCCGGTCTCAAGAGCCCGGGCGACGTCGTTCGCATCCGCCACGGCGCCGTGGTCGAGGCGGGCGGTGAAGTGGCGCCGCTCACGCGGGGCGGGGTCGCCGTCCTCGGTCGGGTAGCCGGCCGCGATCCAGGCGGGCAGGCCGCCATCCAGCACCAGCGCGTCGCGGACCCCGAAGGTCTTGAGCATCCACCAGACCCGGGGGGCCGAGAACAGGCCCTGGCCGTCATAGACGACGATCTGCATGCCGTCGCCGATGCCCAAAGCCCGCATCCGCGAGGCGAACACGTCGGAGCGCGGCAGCATGTGCGGCAGGCTCGATTCGGTGTCGCTCATGGCATCGAGGTCGAAGCGCAGCGCCCCGGGGATATGGGCGGCCCGGAACTCGGCGGCCGGGTCGCGACCGGCGGCCGGCAGGTACCACGAGGCGTCGAGCACCACGATGTCGGGCGCATCGAGGCGGTCGTGCAACCATTCGGGGGTCACGAGGGGCGGGTGGGCCATAATCCGCAATCCGGCTCTGTTCGCGTGAGCGCCCACCAAACCACAGCCAGGGGCCGGTTGCACGCCCGGTCGCGGGCTGCGGCGGCGCGTTCCGGCGGTTTCGTCAGGCCCTGCGGATCGAGGCCGAAGAGCCGCGACTCCGCGGCCAGCTACGCACCCCGCACCGTGGTCCGATGCAGCGAATGCACGCTGGTCTTGTTTTCAATCGTTGTAACCCCAGTTACGACAACACGATGACGCTCACCGCGCCAGCCGTCGAGGCCGGCTCGGGCGGGTCGCCCCCGATGCCGCTCCGCGAGACGCAAGTCCCGGACACGCGAGACGGGGCCGCCGCCTGAAGGCAGGGCGTTCAACCCTCCCTCACTGCCGAGGCGCCCGCGCCGACCGTGCAGCTGCTTATTGAGCCGATCACCGCCATGAATCAACTCGTCCGCATGTCTCAGATCGGCGATGCCGAAGGCGTCCAGGAGCCTTCGGCGGACCTGCGCGTGCCCTTCGCGCAGTCCGGGGCTTTCGTGTGCAAGTACATCATCGGCGAGCCGAACGACCGCGCGATCTGCTGCGGTGCGCCGGTCTCCGACGGCAAGAGCTGGTGCGCCTTCCACCGTCGGATCGTGTTCGAGCCGACCCGCCCCGGCCGCATCCGTTGAACCATCACCGGGTCATGCGCACGGCTATCACTGCGTGCGCATGACCTGGATGACGGCCGGCGTGATGATGACGACGAACAGCACCGGCAGGAAGAACAGGATCATCGGCACGGTCAGCTTGGGCGGCAGGCTGGCCGCCTTCTTCTCCGCCTCGTTCATGCGCTGGTCGCGGCTCTCCTGGCTCAGCACCCGGAGCGCCTGGCCAATCGGCGTGCCGTAGCGCTCGGCCTGGATCAGCGCGGTCGCGACCGATTTCACCGGCTCGAGCCCGGTCCGCATGGCGAGATTCTCGTAGGCCTGGCGCCGGTCGGGCAGGAACGACATCTCGGCGGTCATGAGAGCGAGCTCCTCGGCCAGCACCACCGATGAGGCGGCGATCTCGGTGCTCACCTTCCGGAACGCGTTCTCGATCGCCATGCCGGATTCGACGCAGATCAGCGTCAGGTCGAGGGCGTCCGGCCAGGCCCGGCGAATCTCCGCCTGCCGCTTCTTGGCGGTGTTGACCAGGAACAGTTCCGGCGCCTTGATGCCCGTATAGGCCGCGCCGATCACCATCCCGATCCGCATCAGGTAGGAGGCGTCGATCACCTCCAGCACGAACAGGTAGAGCGCGGACGCGATCAGCGACGCGACAGGGACGACGAAGCGGAAGAACAGGAACGTGGTCTCCGCGCCCTGGCCGCGATAACCCGCCATCATCAGCTTGCGCTTGGCCGTATCGGTGCCGAGCCAGCGGTGGAGCTGGTACCGGTCGACGATCGACTTCATATAGGCCTTGGGCGCCACGCGCAGGGTCGCCCGCTCGTTCGGCCGGGCCCGGTCCGCCTGGCGCTCCCGCCGCCGGATGAGTTCGCGCTCGTCGCTGACGAGCTTCATCCGCTTGGAAAGCTTGTCCGACTCGAAGAAGGGCTGCGCCACCGCGAAGGCGGTCGCGGCCGCCGCGATGGCGGTCAGCAGCGTGCCCATGAAGCGGGGATCGAACAGCTTCTCCGCGATGGCGTCGATCATGGAACGGGGTCCGAATCCGGGCGGGCTCAGAAGTCGAAGGCGATCATCTTGCGGATCGTGAAGACGCCGAGCGACATCCAGATCGCCGCCCCGACGAGGGCGATCTTGCCGACATCCGTCGTCCAGAGCAGCGAGATGTAATCCGGGCTCGTCAGCGTGGTGATGCCGGCCACGCCGAAGGGCAGGCACGCGATGATCGAGGCCGAGGCCTTGGCCTCCATGCTCATCGCCTGGACCTTGCCGCGCATCTTGGCCCGGTCGCGCAGCACGACCGAGAGGTTGTTCAGCGCCTCCGACAGGTTGCCGCCCGATTGCTGCTGGATGTTGATCACGATCGCGAAGAAGTTCACCTCGGCGGTCGGCACCCGCTCGAACAGGCGCGAGACGGCCTCGCCCAGCGAGAGGCCCATCGCCTGGCTCTCGATCACCGTCCTGAACTCGCTGCGTACTGGCTCCTCGGCCTCGCGCGAGACCATGCGGAAGCAGTCCCCCACCGGGATGCCGGTGCGGATGCCGCGCACCACCACGTCGACGGCGTTGGGCAGTTCCTTGTTGAACTTCGCGATGCGCCGGATGCGCAGGTGGCGCAGCATCCAGGCGGGCAGGCCGAAGCCGCCCGCGAAGGCGGCGCCGGCCGCCGCCACCGGGCTGTCGGTGATGAGGAACAGCAGCAGGCCGAGGACGGCGCCGCAGCCGCCCGAGACCGTGTAGAAGGTCCGCTTCGTCCAGCTCAGGCCGGCGCGGGCTAGCTTCAGCTCCAGCGTGGCCTTGTTGGCGTTCTTGGCCTTCGCCTCGATCTCGCTCAGCGTCTTGGCGACCTGCTCGCGCCGGTTGACCGCGACGCCGCGCACCGCCGCCCCGGAGGCCGTGACGCCGATCGCTTTCAGCCGCCGGTTCGCCCGGCGCTGGCCGCCCAGCAGCGGCAGCACCGCCACATACGCGACGGCCGCCACCGCGACGCCGATCAGGCCGGCCGCGAGCGGCATCTGGGACGCGTCCGCCATGGTCACGCCCCGTCGACGATTTCGGCGGCGTCGAGCGCCTCGCCGAGCCGGCGATCCAGGCCATAATAGCGGGCCCGCTCCCAGAATTTCGGCCGCCCGACCCCGGTCGAGCGATGGCGCCCGATCAGCTTGCCGTTCGGGTCTTCGCCGACGATGTCGTAGAGGAACACGTCCTGCGTGGTGATGACGTCGCCCTCCATGCCCAGCACCTCGGTGATGTGGGTGATGCGCCGGGAGCCGTCGCGCAGGCGCATGGCCTGGATCACCACGTCGATCGAGCCGCAGATCATCTCGCGCAGGGTCTTCGATGGCAGCGTGAAGCCGCCCATCGAGATCATCGACTCGATCCGCGACAGGCATTCGCGCGGGCTGTTGGCGTGAAGCGTGCCCATCGAGCCGTCGTGGCCGGTATTCATCGCCTGGAGCAGGTCGAACGCCTCGGGTCCGCGGACCTCGCCGACGATGATCCGCTCGGGCCGCATGCGCAGGCAGTTCTTGACGAGGTCGCGCATGGTGACCTGCCCCTGGCCCTCCATGTTCGGCGGGCGCGTCTCCAGGCGCACGACGTGCGGCTGCTGGAGCTGCAGCTCGGCCGCGTCCTCGCAGGTGATGACCCGCTCGTCGTGCTCGATGAAGGCGGTGAGGCAGTTCAGCAGCGTGGTCTTGCCCGAGCCGGTGCCGCCCGAGATGACGACGTTGCAGCGGGACTGGCCGATGATCTTCAGGACCTCGGCGCCCTCCGGGGAGATCGCCCCAAAGCGCACCAGCTGCTCCAGGGTCAGCTTGTCCTTCTTGAATTTGCGGATGGTGAGCGCCGGCCCGTCGATGGCCAGCGGCGGCGCGATGACGTTGACGCGGGAGCCGTCCGGCAGGCGCGCGTCGCAGATCGGCGAGGCGTCGTCCACGCGTCGCCCGACCTGGCTCACGATCCTCTGGCAGATGTTCATCAGCTGCTGGTTGTCGCGGAAGCGGACATTGGTCAGCTGGATCTTGCCGTCGACCTCGATGAAGGTCCGGTTGGCGCCGTTGACCATGATGTCGGCGATGTCGTCGCGGGCGAGCAGCGGCTCCAGCGGGCCGTAGCCCAGCACGTCGTTGCAAATGTCGTCGAGCAACTCCTCCTGCTCGGCGATCGACAGGACGATGTTCTTGAGCCCGATAATCTCCGTGACGATGTCGCGGATCTCCTCCCGGGCGGTCTCGGCGTCGAGTCGCGCGAGCTGCGTGAGGTCGATCGCCTCGATCAGGGCGCCGAAGATCAGGCTCTTGGTCCGGTAGTAATCCTCGGAGCGCAGGTTCTCGACCACCACCGGGGCGGCGGGCTTGGGCGGCGTCGGTGCCGGCGCGGCGTCGCGCAGCACCGGTGCCGCCGGCAGGGCGGTCCGCATCTGCGGGACCGGGGCGGGCGCCGCCGGGGCGGCTCCGGATTGTCGCCTACCGAACATGCGTCAGATCCAAGCGGCCCGCGTGAGGCATCGTCCCGGCGAAGGTCCCGCGCATCACGAGGCCTTGCGGCCGGCGAGCTTGGCCAGCAGCGGCTCCAGCAGGCTCGACCGGCTGCGCCGGGTCTCCGGGCGACCGAGGGTGACCGCCGCCAGGTCGTTGAACAGCTCCGCCACCTTCGAGCCGGCTTGAATCTCGGCGATCATCTGGCCGTTATTGGCGGCCGTGCCGAACAGGGTCGGCTCGAACGGAATCGTGGCTGCGATCGGCGCGTCGAGGGCCTTGGCGAATTCGGCCGTGCCGATCTCCGGCCGCTTGGCCATGCCGACGCCGTTGAGCAGGACCCGGGGTGGCTGGTCGTTCGGGCGGCCGTGCTTGAGCGCCCCGAGCAGGTTCTTGGCGTTGCGCAGGCAGGCGAGATCGGGACCGGCGACGATCAGGATCTCGTCGGCCGCGGTGAGGACGCGCTTCGACCACGCGCTCCACTGGTGCGGGATGTCGAGGACCACGCAGGGCACGCTCGCGCGCAGGTACTCGATCAGGGAATCGAAGGCCGGCTCGGACAGGTCGATGGTCCGGTCGAGGCTCGCCGGGGCCGAGAGCAGGCTGAGGTTGTCGCTGCATTTCGACAGCAGCCGCTCAACCAGGGCCGAATCCAGGCGCTCGGGCGCGAACACCGCCTCGGCGATGCCCTGCGGCGGGTCCTGGTTGAAGTTGAGCGAGGCGGTGCCAAAGGCGATGTCGAGATCGGCGATCACCGTTTGCACGCCCTGGTTCCGGGCCACCGACCAGGCGAAGTTATGCGCCACCGTCGAGGCGCCGATGCCGCCCTTGACTCCGTAGACCGCCACGGTGCGGCCCACCGGCTTGACGCCGGGCGCGGTGAACAGGTCGGAGATCGCCGCGATCAGGGTGAGCGGCTCGACCGGCGCCATCAGGTAGTCGGACACGCCGCGCTGGATCAGCTGCCGGTACAGGGTCACGTCGTTGACGTGGCCGATCACCAGGACGCGGGTGCCCTCGTCGCAGACTTCGGCGAGGGCATCCAGGCACTCGACCGGCTTCGAGCGGACACCCTGGGTCTCGATGACGATGACGTTGGGCGTCGGCGCGTGGCGGTAGGCCTCGATCGCCGCGGCGCCGCCGCCCATCCGGACCTTGACCTGCGCCTTCTGCATGCGCCTGTCGAGGGAAGCGCCCTCGATCATCGCGGCGGTCTCGCCGGTCTCGCAGAAGGCCTGGATCGTGATCCGGGGCACCGGGGCGATCGTACGCTCGGATGTCTCGGATAGGTCCGCCATGACGACACTTTCGGGTCCGTGCTCGGGTCGCGGCGTGAGTGGTGGGGACGGGGGGAGTGGCACCGCCTGTCCTAGTTGCTGACCTGGGACTTGACGGCGTTGGTCCCATCTTGCCGCCATGTGGTTGACGGATCCTTGCCGTCCCGCAACTGGCCGATGTCCCGGACGCGCTTGACCGTGTCGATCCGGCCCTCGGGCCGGCCGCGCACGAGGTCGACCGGGTCGGCCACCTGGGCGGCCACGGTCGCCTGTGTCGCGCAGCCCAGGTTCCAGCTCGGCCGGTTGCCGTAGTCGGAGGCGAAGTTCGAGGTGCCGAGATCCTGGGGCCAGAGCCCGCACTGGTCGGCGACCTTGGCCTGCATGCGGTGGAAGCTCAGACGGATGGGCGCGGCCAGCCCCGGTGCCGCCACCGGGTAGGGCGACTGGGCGATCTCGCGGGCGCCGACGCCGTCCTCGGCGCTGCGCCGGCTCACGGCCGCGACCGTACGCGCCACGGCGGCGGCCTGAGCCGGCGGCAGACCCTGAGGCACCTCCATCAGGATGCCGCCGCGGCCGTAGCGGCGGTATTCCAGCATGAAGGCGTCGATGTCGCCGGCCTGGCGCGGGTCGAGATGGCCCGGACCGGTGGCGAACACGTCGAGGCTGCGGGTGCCGTCGGCCAGCACGATCGGGTGCCGGGCGCGGTAATCGGACAGGTCGATGCCGCCCGTGGTGGCGGGCTCGCCCTTGCAGGCAGCGGCCAGCAGGCCGAGCGCGCAGGCGGCCAGGAGGCTGGCTGGCCGGCGGGATGGGGCGGGCGGGCGACGTCGGGTCATGGATCCGGTCCTGGAAGCGCGGCGCTACTCGACGATGAAGCCGACGCGGCCGCGATAGGTGCGCCCGAGCGGGGCGGCGCCGACCTTGCCGTAGAGGCGGTTGACCTGCCCGAGCAGCACCGCCTGCCCGTCGGTGGCGTCGACGAAGTTGTCGTCGGGCCGGGTCACCTGCTTGGGCTCCATCGCCCGCGCGATGTAGGGGGTGCACATGATCATTAGCTCGGTCTCCATGCGCTGGTAGTCCCGGGACCGGAACAGCGCGCCGAGGATCGGCAGATTGATCAGGCCGGGCAGGCCGGTGATCGCCTGTCTGTTCGTCTGCTGGATCAGGCCGGCGGTCATCATCACGCCGCCGGAGGGCAGCTCGACCGTAGTCTCGGAGCGGCGCACGCGCGTGCCCGGGATGGCAGTGGTGACACCGTCGTTCGTGTAGTTGAAGCTTGTCTGGGCATCGATCTCGGTCACATCGGTGGCGACGCGGATCGATATGCGGTTGTCGGCCAGGACCACGGGCGTAAAACTCAGCGCGACGCCGTAGGGCTTGAAGGTGATCCCGGGTGCAGAGCAGAGTCCGCCGACACAGCTCGATGCGGCCGAAGGGACCGGGAACTCGCCCCCGGCGAGGAATTTCGCCGCCTCGCCGGAAATCGCTGTCAGCGTCGGCTCGGCAAGGACGCGCGAAACACCGGCTTGCTCGAACGCTTTGAGCGTTGCTTGGAGCGAGAAGCCGGCCCCCTGGACGGAGGCTTGGATCTGGTTAGTGGTTGGCGTCGTTCCGCCCGTTATCGGAAACGGCAGGTTGTTCGCGAGGGCCGGCGACGCGGCCGAACCAAGCGGATTCAGCGCCGACCAATTGCCGGTCATGTTGATCCCGAACTGCTTCAGCACGTTGCGGGACACCTCGACCACGGTGACGCGGAGCATCACCTGATCCTTGTTGCGGATCGTGAGGTTGTTGATCACCGCGCCCCGCGCGCCGGCCGAGACGCCGCCGCTCGGCGCCCCCGTGGCGGCTGCGCCGCCGCCCAGGCCGACGAAGGCGTTGGCGATGTCGATCGCCTGCTGGGCGTCGGAGGACGAGTTCACCGAGCCCGAGAGCAGCACCGAGGCGCCCGAGGAGCGCACGTCGAAGCGGCCGCCCGGGATGCTCTGGCCGAGCAGTTCGCGCAGGGTCCCGAGGTTGAGGTCCCGGGCCACGGTCACGTCGAGGGCGGCGATCTGGCGGCCTTCGGCATCCATGATGAAGATCGAGGTGGCGCCGTCCGCCATGCCGATCACGAACACCTTCCGGGTCGAGCGGACCACCGCGTTGGCCACCGCCGGGTTGGCGACGAACACCTCCTTGGCGTCCCGCGGCAGGTCGACGATCACCGATCGGCCCGCGGTCAGCTCGACCCGGCGGGACGAGGCGGCTTCCGCGGAGCCCACCGTGAGCACCGGGGCCGGGCCGAGGGCCGGGCGCTCCTGCGCCAGGAGCGGGCCGGCATGCATCAGCGTGAGAAGCGCCAGTGCGCGCGCCGGGCGGAGGAAACGCGGCAGGACAATCATGGGGATCACGGCGTCTGCTGCCGCGCGACGCCGAAGCGCACGACGGTCAATCCGGGTTCGGGCATCTGCGCCATCGCGGCATCGACCGGCTGGGCCTCGACCGGTCGCCCCGCATCCGCGAGGCTGCGCAGCGAGAGCGACAGCGAGCCGACCTTCTGGGCGAGCGTCAGGGTCTCCGCCTGGGCGGGGGTGACGGCGAGCGTCGCGGTCTCGCCGGTGACGACGTTGGTGCCGTTCTTCTCCTGGATCAGCTGACCGATCGCGAGGACGCGGATGTCGGTCAGGATGGTCTGGGAGAGCTGAACCTCGCTGTTGTTGGCGCGGGAATTGGCATCGTCCCGGAAGGTGCGGATCACGTCGACGCGGTCGTTGGGCAGGATGAAGCCGCCGGCCGAGTTGGTGCCGCGGCTGTCGGTGACGATGGCGACCGCGCGCATCCCGGCGGGCAGGATCGCGGCCATGAAGCCGCTGTCGGGGCGGACCAGCTTCTGCGCCCGGATCGGCTCGCCCGCGAGGAAGCTCGAGCGCACGGAGGCGCCGACGGTTTCGTCCAGCGCTTTCGCGTTGTCCTTGCGGCTGATGTAGCCCGCCGTCATGGCGCCGTCCGGCCAGGGCTGCCAGCGCAGGTCGGCGGCCCGCAGAACCTGGCCCATCGGCATGTCGGCGGCGGCCACCAGCACCTCGGTCATCGGAGGCGGCGGCAACTCGGCCTTGGGGGCCGGCGGCGGCGGGGGCGGATCGCCACCGCTCATCAGGAACGCCGCCCCGCCGCCCGCTGCGAGGGCGATGCCGAGGACGGCGAGACGGGCTGGATTCATCGCATCGCCACGCGCCGGAGACGGCCGAATTGCCGTCCATCACCAGACCCTGCGCGACCATTCGTGTACTTATGGTTAAGGTATTATAACTGCGCCGGCTGGATACGGTCCGGAAACGGGGCGGTTGCCGGGACGCGTCACAACCGGCGCAATCTCTCAATCTCGACCCAATCCTGGCCGTGGCGCGGGATCCGCACCTGCAATATCCTGCCCCCGAACCCGCGTCAGAATCGGGTGCTCGGATCATCCGGGCAAAACATGCCGGGGAGTGACATGATCAGACGAATTGGCGGTGCGGTGCTGGCCACCGCCCTGGCGGGCACGGTGCTAAGCTCGGGCTCGGCCTCCGCCCAAGGTGCCGCGTCCGGCGCTTTCTCCGGCAACGCCCTGCGCATCGGCGTGCTCAACGACCAGTCCGGCCTCTATGCCGAGTTCGGCGGCCAGGGCTCCATCGAGGCCGCGAAGATGGCGGTGGAGGATTTCGGCGGCAAGGTCGACGGCGTGCCGATCGAGATCCTCTCGGCCGACCACCAGAACAAGCCCGACATCGCCTCGGCCATCGCCCGGCAATGGTACGACCGCGACGGCGTCGACGCGATCATGGAGCTGACCACCTCCTCCGTGGCTTTGGCGGTCCAGGGCCTGTCCAAGGAGAAGAAGAAGATCACGATCACCACGGGGGCGGCTTCCAGCGACCTCACCGGCAAGGCCTGCACGCCCTACGGCTACCACTGGGCCTACGACACGCGCGCGCTCGCGGTCGGCACCGGCGGCGCGCTGACCCGGGCCGGGGGCGACACTTGGTACTTCCTCACCGCCGACTACGCCTTCGGCTCGGCGCTCGAGGCCGATACCAGCCGCGTGGTGCTCGCCAATAACGGCAAGGTGCTGGGCAGCGTCCGCCACCCGCTCTCGAACCAGGACTTCTCCTCGTTCCTGCTGCAGGCGCAGGGCTCGAAGGCCAAGGTGATCGGGCTTGCCAATGCCGGCCTCGACACCTCCAACTCGATCAAGCAGGCGGCCGAATACGGCATCGTCGAGGGCGGCCAGAAGCTCGCGGCGCTGCTGTTCACCCTCTCAGAGGTGCACGGGCTCGGGCTCAAGGTGGCGCAGGGCCTGACGCTCACCGAGGGCTGGTACTGGGACGCCAACGACGAGACCCGGGCCTTCGGGCAGCGCTACATGAAGCGCACCGGCCGCATGCCGAACATGATCCAGGCCGGCACCTACTCGGCGGTCCTGTCCTACCTGAAGGCCGTGAAGGCCGCGGGCACGGACGAGACCGAGGCGGTCAACGCCAAGCTCAAGGCGCTCCCGGTGGACGACGTGTTCGCCCATGGCGGCATCGTCCAGCCGAACGGCCGCATGGTGCACGACATGTACCTGTTCGAGGTCAAGAAGCCGGCCGAGTCGAAGGGCCCCTGGGACCTTTACCGGCAGCTCGCGACCATCCCGGGCAAGGAAGCCTACGCCACCGCGGCCGAGAGCGGCTGCCCGCTGACGGCGAAGTAGAGCGGCTGCTCGAGTATCCCGAGCTTCGGGATACTCGAATCGAAGGCATTCCAAGTGGCGAGGTGAAACTTCGCCAATGAGCTACGCTTCCTGTGGTCGTCATTGCGAGCGCAGCGAAGCAACCCAGTGCAGCGCGCGATCCCGGACCTTGGCGTGTCCCTGGGTCGCTTCGCTACGCTCGCGATGACGGCGGAGATCTGACGGTCGAGCGACGCGATCGGAAACCAGATCAGCCGAAGACCTCGCTGTGGGATCCGAGCCGGGCCAGGCGCAGCGTGTCCGCGCCGGGTTTGCGATAGATCAGCACGAGATCCGGCTTGACGTGACAGTCGCGATAGCCTGCCCAGGTGCCGCTCAGCGCATGATCCCGATGGCGCGCCTCCAGCGGATCATCGCTGGCGATGGCCCGGAGAATGGGTATCAGATCTGCATCGAGGGTCGCGGCATGGCGTCCCTTCGCTTCGCGCTTGTAGTCCCGCTTGAACTGAGCGGAACGCTCAGTCGTCCCCATGCAGGTCGGCCATCAGCGCGTCGACATCGCCGAACCGCTCGCCCTTGCCGGCCTCCAGTTCGGCGATGGCCGCTTGGGTCGCCGCGTTCGGGACCTTGACGGCGAACGGCAGGCGTTGCTCATCCGCGATCCGCACCATCAGCAACCGGATCGCGTCCGAGACCGAAAGCCCCATCGCGTCCAACGCCTTCGTCGCACGCTCCTTGGTGGCGTGGTCGATACGCGCGCGAACGACCGTATCTGCTGGCATGATCGTCGGCTCCTGATGTGGGCCGAATGTAGCTACGCTTGGTAGCGATGGCTAGAGCGTCATACCTGCCGGGTCCCGGTCGGCCTTACGCCGCCCAGACCCGCCGATACAAAGCCTGGATCTCCTCTGCCGTCGGCTCGACCGGGTTGTTGGCCGGGGAGCCGGAGGCCAAAGCCTGGGCGGCCATGGTCGGGAGCAGCGCTTCCCAGCGGGCCGGGTCGATCCCGTATTCCCGGGGACCGGGCACGTCGAGATCGTCGTTGAGGGCTTCGAGTTCCGCCACCAGGGCGTTGACGGCGGCCCGGTCGTCGCCGTCGACGCCGGGGATGCCCATGGCCCGGGCGCAGGCGGCGTAGCGCGCCACCGCGGCGGGGGCCGAGAAGGCGGTGACCACCGGCAGCAGCATCGCGTTCGAGAGCCCATGCGCCACGTGGAAATGCGCGCCGATCGGTCGGCTCATGCCGTGGACCAGCGCCACCGAGGCGTTCGAGAAGGCGATGCCGGCCTGGGTCGCCCCCAGCATCATCGCCTCGCGGGCCGCCCGGTCACTGGGATCGGTCCAGACTCGGCGCAGGTTCGGGGCGATCAGGTGCATCGCCTGGAGGGCGAGCCCGTCCGAGAACAGGTTGGATTTGCGCGAGACATAGGCCTCGATGGCGTGGGTGAGCGCATCGATGCCGGTATCGGCGCTGAGGCGCTTGGGCTTGGTCAGCGTCAGCTCGTAATCGACCAGAGCCGCCACCGGCAGGTAGGCCAGGCCGATGCAGAGCATCTTCTCGTCCGAGGCCTCGTCGGTGACGATGGTGAAGCGGGTCGCCTCCGAGCCGGTGCCGGCCGTGGTGGGGATCGCGACGATCGGCAGGCCGGGCTCATCCTGCAGGCGTGGCGCCTTGTAGTCGCGCATGTGGCCGCCGTGGCGGGCGAGAACCGCCACCGCCTTGGCGGTGTCCATCGGGCTGCCGCCGCCGAAGCCGACCACGCAGTCGAACTCGCCGGCCTGGAGCGCGGCCAGCGCCGCCTCCACGGAGGCGACGGTCGGGTCCGGCACGGTCTCGGAGAAGATTGTTCCGCGGGCGCCCGCGCTGTTGAGCCGTTCGAGCAATGTGTCGGTGCGGCCGCTGCTGACCAGATACGGGTCGGTGACCACGAAGGGGCGCGACAGGCCGAGCTGGCCCAGGATCTCCGGCAGCAGCCGCGAGGCGCCGGCGCCGATGCGCATCAGCCGGGGCAGGGCGATCGAGGCGACCATCTGTTGATCCTCCCACCCGGCGCTTTGTCTCGTCGGCCGGTCTCCGCCGATCTTAGGCCACGGCGCCGGCCCGCGAAACCGCCGCCGCTTACACCGCCGGCCCGGCGAACAGCGCGCCCGCCGCCTCTACCTCGCCGGCGATGAAGCCCGCCACCGCCCGGATATGGGCGGCCTTCCGGTGATCCTCGTGGATGTGCATGTGGAACGAGCGCGTCAGCGACACCGCCCCGGGCAGGACCGGCGCCAGCCCGGGATGGGCCGCCGCGATGAAGGCCGGCAGGATGCACAGGCCGGCGCCGTTCAGCGTCGCGTGGACCTGGGCAAGCAGGTTGGTCGAGCGCAGTCGCGCGGAGACCGCGGGCTCCAGCGCGCCGAGATAGTTCAGCTCGCGCGCGAACAGCATGTCCTCGATATAGCCGACGAAGGGATGCGCCGTGAGGTCCGAGACGGCGGCGATCGGCGCCGCCGCGGCGAGGTAGGCTTCGGCCCCGTAGACGAACAGCCGGTAATCGATGAGCCGGCGCGCCACCACCCGCGCCTGCTGCGGGGTCGAGAGGCCGATGACGATGTCGGCCTCGCGCTTCGACAGGCTGAAGATTCGGGCGGTCGCCATGATCTCGACCTCCAGGCCCGGATGGCGCTCGGTCAGCCGGTGCATCCGCGAGGCGAGGAACACGCTGCCGAACCCGTCCGGGGCGCCGATCCGCACCGTGCCGGAGACGGATTGCGCGCCGGCCTGCGCGGCGGCGCTGGCCGACAGGAAGGCGCTCTCCATGGTCTCGGCCACGGCCAGCAGGTTGGCGCCGTCCTCGGTGAGCGCGTAGCCGAGGTTGCTGCGGTGGAACAGCCGGGCGCCGAGCCCCTCCTCCAGGGCGCGGATCCGGCGCCCGACCGTGGTGTGCTCGGTGCCGGTACGCGCCGCGGCGGCGCTCAGGGTGCCGGTGCGCGCCACCGCCAGGAAGAAGCGCAGGTCGTCCCAGTTGCGCCCGGTCCGGCTCATGATCGCAAACCCGCTGTGCATCGATGCACGGCGGCTGTAAGCGCATCCGGCTTTATCGTTCAAGCGATCCTGTTAGGCTGCGCCAAAACCAACTCGATAACGACAACAGGGAGGCGCTCATGCGCACAATCGGACACTTCATCGGCGGCCGTCTCGTCGGCGGCGAGAGCGGGCGATTCGCCGACGTGTTCCACCCCTCGACCGGCGAGGTCCAGGCCCAGGTCGCGCTGGCCAGCAAGGCCGAGATTCGCGCCGCGGTGGAGAACGCTGCGGCAGCCCAGCCGGCCTGGGCCGCCACCAATCCGCAGAAGCGCGCCCGGGTGATGATGCGCTTCCTCGAGCTCATCCGCGGCGAGAACGACGCCCTGGCCGAGCTCCTCGCCTCCGAGCACGGCAAGACCGTGCCGGACGCCAAGGGCGACATTCAGCGCGGCGTCGAGGTGGTCGAGTTCGCCTGCGGCATCCCGCACCTGCTCAAGGGCGAGTACACCGAGGGCGCCGGGCCCGGGATCGACGTCTATTCCCTGCGCCAGCCGCTCGGCGTGGTCGCCGGCATCACGCCGTTCAACTTCCCGGCCATGATCCCGCTTTGGAAATGCGCCCCGGCGATCGCCTGCGGCAACGCCTTCATCCTGAAGCCGTCCGAGCGCGACCCGAGCGTGCCGCTGCGCATCGCCGAGATCTTCCTGGAGGCCGGCCTGCCGCCGGGCATCCTCAACGTCGTCAACGGCGACAAGGAAGCGGTCGACGCGATCCTCGACGACGAGGACATCAAGGCGGTGGGCTTCGTCGGCTCCTCGCAGATCGCCGAGTACATCTACGTGCGTGCCGCCCAGACGGGGAAGCGCGCCCAGTGCTTCGGCGGCGCCAAGAACCACATGATCATCATGCCCGACGCCGATATGGGCCAGGCGGTCGATGCGCTGATCGGCGCCGGCTACGGCTCGGCCGGCGAGCGCTGCATGGCGATCTCGGTGGCGGTGCCGGTGGGCGAGGCCACGGCCGACCGGCTGATGGAGAAGCTGATCCCGCGGGTCGAGTCGCTCAAGATCGGCCCGTCGCATGACGGCTCGGCCGATTACGGCCCGCTGGTCACCGCCGAGGCGGTCCGGAAGGTCGCGGGCTATATCGACCAGGGTGTCGCCGAGGGCGCGCATCTCGCCGTCGACGGCCGCGGCTTCAAGCTCCAGGGCTACGAGAACGGCTTCTACATGGGCGGCTCGCTGTTCGACCGCGTGACCCCCGATATGACCATCTACCAGGAAGAGATTTTTGGGCCCGTCCTCTCGGTGGTGCGGGCCCAGAACTACGAGGAGGCGCTCGCGCTGCCCTCGACCCATCAATACGGCAACGGCGTCGCGATCTTCACCCAGGACGGCGACGCGGCCCGCGACTTCACCGCCCGGGTGAATGTCGGCATGGTCGGCGTCAACGTGCCGATCCCGGTGCCGATCGCCTACCACACCTTCGGCGGCTGGAAGCGCTCCGGCTTCGGCGACCTGAACCAGCACGGGCCGGACTCGATCCGCTTCTACACCAAGACCAAGACCGTCACGCAGCGCTGGCCGAGCGGCATCAAGAGCGGGGCGGAGTTCTCCATCCCGACGATGCGGTAGGGGCCCCCTCGTTGCGAGGGGCCGTGCAGCAGGCCCTCTGGGAAATCTTGCGGCCTCTCAGATGTCTTCTGCAGTCCGTGACTGGGGCGACTCAAGCATCGGGTCTTTCCGGGGCGCCGCAGGCGAGCCCGGAATCCAGAGCCGCCGACGGTGCAAGAGTTCGCCCAACCGGCGGATCTGGATCCCGGGCTCCGCTTCGCGGCCCCGGGATGGCGGGGGATGCTTGGGCGTCTGTGCAGGGCTCAAGCTCTTGCGATAGCCCTTCCCCGCACAGGGGCAGGGGCCATGTTCTGATCTATTGGAGCTACGCCCATGAGTTTCGGGCTCGATGAGGATCGGACCGCGATCCGCGACATGGCGCTCGGCTTCGCGGCCGAGCATATCGCGCCGCACGCTCTCGACTGGGACCGGGACAAGACCTTCCCTGTGGAGACCCTGCGGGCGGCCGCGGCGCTCGGCATGGCCGGCATCTACGTGCGCGAGGATGTCGGCGGCTCGGGCCTGTCGCGGCTCGACGCCGCGCTGATCTTCGAGGCGCTGAGCACCGGCTGCCCGACCGTGGCGGCGTTCCTATCGATCCACAACATGTGCGCCTGGATGATCGACGCCTACGGCGATGCGGACCAGCGCCAGTGCTGGATCCCCGCCCTGATGGGCATGGAGACGATCGCCAGTTACTGCCTGACCGAGCCGGGCTCGGGCTCCGACGCTGCGGCTTTGCGCACCCGCGCCGAGCGGGACGGCGACCATTACGTGCTGACCGGCGAGAAACAGTTCATCTCCGGCGCCGGCGTCAGCGACCTCTACGTCTGCATGGTCCGCACCGGCGCGGCGGGGCCGAAGGGCATCTCGGCGATCGTGGTCGAGAAGGGGACGCCCGGCCTCTCCTTCGGCGCGGAAGAGCGCAAGATGGGCTGGAACGCGCAGCCGACCCGCTCCGTGCGGTTCGACGGCTGCCGCGTGCCGGTGGCGAACCGCCTGGGCGAGGAGGGCCAGGGCTTCCGCATCGCCATGAGCGGCCTCGACGGCGGCCGGCTCAACATCGCCGCCTGCGCGCTGGGCGGTGCCCAATCGGCTCTCGACAAGACGCTGGCCTATATGAGCGACCGGCGCGCCTTCGGGTCCCGGCTCAGCGACTTCCAGGCGCTCCAGTTCCGGCTGGCCGACATGGCGACCGCCCTAGAGGTGTCGCGCACCTTCCTGCGCCACGCCGCGTCGGCGCTCGACGCCAAGGACCCGGCGGCCACGCAGCTCTGCGCTATGGCCAAGCGCCACGTCACCGACGCCGCCTTCGAGGTCGCCAACCAGGCCCTGCAGCTCCACGGCGGCTATGGCTATCTCACCGAGTACGGGATCGAGAAGATCGTCCGCGACCTGCGCGTGCACCAGATCCTCGAGGGCACCAATGAGATCATGCGGGTGATCATCGCCCGCGCGCTGACCGGGGGACGCTGATGGCGGATGTGATCGTCGAGCGCGTCGGCGCCCTGGGTCGCCTGCGCCTCGACCGGCCCAAGGCCCTGAACGCCCTGACCCACGGCATGGTCCAGGAGATCGACGCGGCCCTGAACCAGTTCTCGGCCGATCCCGGCCTCGCCGCGGTGCTGCTCACCGGCGAGGGCGAGCGCGGCCTCTGCGCCGGCGGCGACCTGCGCGGCCTGTACGACAATTCCGGCACCGCCTTCGCCGAAACCTTCTGGCGGGACGAGTACCGGCTGGATTCCCGGATCGCGGCTTACGAAAAACCGTTCGTGGCGGTGATGGACGGCATCACCATGGGCGGCGGCGTGGGCCTGGCCGGGCATGCCGCCCACCGGGTCGTCACCGAGCGCTCCCGCGTCGCCATGCCGGAGACCGGCATCGGCTACCTGCCGGATGTCGGTGGCACCTGGCTGCTGCCGCGCGCGCCCGGCCAGGTCGGCACCTATCTCGGCCTCACCGGCGAGCCGGTCGGCGCCGCCGACGCGCTCTATTGCGGGCTCGCCGACGTGATGGTGCCGTCCCAGGCGCTGCCGGACCTGATCGACGCACTGTCGGCGCTGCCGCCCGATGCCGGGGATGCCGGCGTGCGGGAGGCGATCGACCGATTGGCGTGCGATCCCGGCGCGCCGCCCCTGGTACAGCATCGCGAGACCATCGATCGCTGCTTCGCCTTCGACATGATCGACGAGATCCTGTCCGCTCTGGCGGCGGACGGCTCCGATTTCGCTGCGGCGACCCGCAAGACGCTGCTGACGAAATCCCCGTCGAGCCTGGTCCTGACCCTGTGCCTGCTGCGCCTCGGCCGGCGCTCGCCCAACCTCGAAGCCTGCCTGGAGCGCGAGTTCCACGCCTCGCTGGCGCTGCTGGAGGAGGGCGATTTCCGCGAGGGCATCCGGGCGGCGGTGATCGACAAGGACAAGAGCCCGCGCTGGAACCCGCCGAGCCTCGACGCGGTCGACCCGGCCCGGATCGCCCGCTGGCTCGAGACGCAGGCGGAGCCGGTTTTTTCGCAAGCCCGTACGGGGCCGGTGTGATGTGAGCGGCGTCTCCCGACAACGCCCTCATCCTGAGGTGCCCGGCGATCCATAGGATCGGCGGGCCTCGAAGGAGCCCTCCAGTCGCCGTGCGATCCCTGGAGCCCTCCTTCGAGGCGGCTTCGCCGCACCTCAAGATGAGGGGATGGTTGGGAGGGGCACAAACAAGCGAATGGGAGGGGTATGATGGCACAGACCATCGGGTTCATCGGTCTCGGCAACATGGGCGGCCCCATGGCCGCCAACCTCGTGAAGGCGGGGCATGCCGTGCGCGGGTTCGACCTGGCGCCGGCCTCCCTGGAGGCGGCCCGGGCCGCGGGCGTCGCGGTGACGGGCTCGGCCCTGGAGGCGGCCGAGGGCGCTGAGGTGGTGGTCACCATGCTGCCCGCCGGACGGCACGTGGTCGAGGTCTGGACCCAGCTCGTCGAAGCGCTGCATGCCGGCACCCTGCTGATCGATTCCTCGACCGTGGATGTCGAGTCTTCGCGCAAGGCCCACGGCCTCGCCGAGGCGAGGGGCTGTCTGTCGGTCGATGCGCCGGTCTCCGGCGGGACCGGTGGCGCCAAGGCCGGGACGCTGACCTTCATGGCCGGCGGCACCGAGGCGGCCTTCGGACGCGCCGAGCCCCTGCTGAAGGCCATGGGCAAGAACGTGTTCCATTGCGGCGCGGCCGGGGCCGGGCAGGCGGCCAAGATCTGCAACAACATGATCCTCGGGATCTCGATGATCGGCGTCAGCGAGGCCTTCGCGCTGGGCGAGAAGCTCGGCCTGTCGCATCAAGCGCTCTACGACGTCGCCTCGGTCTCCTCGGGCCAGTGCTGGTCGCTCACCACCTACTGCCCGGTGCCGGGCCCGGTGCCGACCTCGCCGGCCAATTCCGGCTACAAGCCGGGTTTCGCCGCCGCGCTGATGCTCAAGGACCTCCGGCTGGCACAGGCCGCCGCCCTCGCCTCGGGGGCTTCGACGCCGCTCGGCGCCGAGGCCGCGCAGATTTACGGGCTGTTCGAGGGCCTCGGCCACGGGGGAGAGGACTTTTCCGCGATCATCCGTATGCTTCGCGGCCCAGGGAGTGAGTCGTGATGGATGCGTACGAGACGATCCTGACGGAGACGCGCGGGCGCGTCCTGCTGATCACCCTGAACCGCCCGCAGGCGCTCAACGCCATCAACGCGCAGCTCACCCGCGAGGTGATCCAGGCGGCGACCGAGGCGGATGCCGATCCGGGGATCGGCTGCATCGTCATCACCGGCTCGGCCAAGGCCTTCGCGGCCGGGGCCGACATCAAGGAGATGCAGCACGCGACCTACGCCGAGATGTATGCCGGCGACCGCTTCGCCGACTGGGAGCGGTTCACGGGGGTGCGCACGCCTATCATCGCCGCGGTGGCGGGCTACGCGCTCGGCGGCGGCTGCGAGCTCGCCATGATGTGCGACTTCATCCTGGCCGCCGACACGGCGCAGTTCGGCCAGCCCGAGATCAAGCTCGGCGTCATGCCGGGGATCGGCGGCAGCCAGCGGCTCACCCGCTTCGTCGGCAAGTCGAAGGCCATGGAAATGTGCCTGACCGGCCGGATGATGGATTCCGCCGAGGCGGAGCGCGCCGGCCTGGTCTCCCGGGTGATCCCGGCGGACCAGCTTCTCGACGCGGCGCTGAAGGCCGCCGAGACCATCGCGTCCATGTCGCTGCCGATCGCCATGATGACCAAGGAGGCGGTCAACCGCTCCTACGAGACCACCCTCGCCGAGGGCGTGCGCTTCGAGCGCCGGGTCTTCCACGCGATGTTCGCCACACAGGACCAGAAGGAGGGCATGGCCGCCTTCGTGGAGAAGCGACCGGCCCGGTTCGAGAACACCTGAGCTGGGGCATGGGCGATGGCCGTCCTGGACCGCGATAGCGAAGCCCGCTTCGAGATGACCTTTCCGCGCGCGATCGTGGCTCAGAAGGCGCGCGAGCGGGAGGAGACCATCAACGAGCCTCTCGTCACGCTGCTGGCCTTCGCCGTGGCCCCGGACACGCGTGCGGTCTGGCGCAAGGAATTGCTCCGCCACCTCCGGTTCCTGGCGGCTTTGCGGGTCAAGCCCGGCGCGAGCCTCGTCCCGGCCCGGGACGGGTGGACCTGGCTCTATGCCGACCCATTCGAGAACAACGAGACCGGCGACACCGCCGGCCTGATCGGGCTCAACGCCGACGACTTCCCCCGCAACGGCCGCGCGGTGGAGGCGATCGCCGACGAGATCCGCCATTTCCACGCCGGCATGGTGCAGCGCCTCGCGCGCGGCGCGGCCGGCGTGGATCTGATTCCCGCCTGAGGGCGGGATGGGCCGGGTCTTCCGGCCGGACAAGAACGACGGGGGGAACGACCATGCCCAGCTTCCGGGAGGCCCGCGATCTGCTGCTGGCCCATCGCACAGACTACGCGGCGGCGGTTTCGGCCTTCACCTGGCCGGAGCCGGTGCCGTTCAACTGGGCGCTCGACTGGTTCGACGCCGAGCTCGCCGGCCCGGAGAGCTGCGACCGCACCGCGCTCCACATCGTCGAGGCCGCCAGCGGCGCCGAGCAGAGCCTGACCTTCGGGCAGATGGCGCGCCGGTCCAACCAGGTCGCCAACCACCTGCGCGGGCTCGGGCTGACGCGCGGCGACCACCTGCTCCTGCTGCTCGGCAACGTCCCGGCCCTGTGGGAGACCATGCTGGCGGCGATGAAGCTCGGGGCCGTGGTCATCCCGGCCACCACGCTGCTCACCGCGGACGAGCTCGGCGACCGCCTGGCCCGCGGCCGGCCCCGGGCGATCGTCGCCGGCCCGGAGCAACTCGGGCGCTTCTCCGGCCTCGAGACCGGCGGCGCGATCCGCATCGTCACCGGCGCGGCGACGGAGGGCTGGAGCGCCTACGACGACGCGTTCGGCGCCTCCGAGACCTTCATGCCCGACGGGCCGACCGCGGCCGTCGACCCGCTGCTCCTCTACTTCACTTCCGGCACGACCGCGAAGCCGAAGCTGGTGCGCCACAGCCATCGCTCCTATCCTGTGGGGGCGCTCTCGACCATGTACTGGCTCGGGCTGCAGCCCGGGGACGTGCATTGCAACGTGTCCTCGCCCGGATGGGCCAAGCACGCTTGGTCGTCGTTCTTCGCCCCCTGGAATGCCGGCGCGACCATCCTGGTGATCAACCAGGCGCCGTTCAACGCGGCGGCGCTGCTCACGCAGCTGGAGCGCACCCGTGCCACCACCCTCTGCGCGCCGCCCACGGTCTGGCGGATGATCATCCAGGAGAACCTGACCGGCCGGACGCTGGCTCTGCGCGAGGTCTGCGCCGCCGGCGAGCCGCTGAATCCCGAGGTGATCGAGCGCGTGAAGGACGCCTGGGGCGTCACGATCCGCGACGGCTACGGCCAGACCGAGACCACGGCCCTGATGGCCAACACGCCCGGCCAGCCGGTGGTGCCCGGCGCCCTCGGCCGGCCGCTGCCGGGCTACCGCGTGCGCGTGCTCGACGCCGACGGCGAGCCGGCCAGCGAGGGCGAGGTCTGCCTGGAACTCGGCGCCCACCGCCCCGCCGGCCTGATGCAGGGCTATGACGATGGCAGCGGCAACCTGTCGGGCGCGGACGGCGCGCTCTACCACACCGGCGACGTCGCCTTCGTGGACGATCAGGGCTGCTACACCTTCGTCGGCCGCGCCGACGACGTGTTCAAGTCGTCAGGCTACCGGATCAGCCCGTTCGAGCTGGAGAGCGTGCTGATCGAGCATCCGGCGGTGGCCGAAGCCGCGGTGGTGCCGATCCCCGATCCGATGCGCCACACGATCCCGAAGGCCTATGTCTCGCTGGTGGCCGGCGCCTCGGCCGGCCCCGAGACGGCGCTCGACATCTTCCGCTTCACCAATGCGCGGCTGGCGACGTTCAAGCGCCTGCGCGGCCTCGAATTCGTCACCGAACTGCCCAAGACCATCTCGGGCAAGATCCGCCGGGTCCAGCTGCGCCGCCTGGAGCATGACGGCGTGACCGAGGATCCGCACCGGGGCCGGGCCTACACGCAGTCGGATTTCCCCGAGCTGAAGGGCGAGACGGAGCGCAAGCTCGACCAGACGGCGGGCTGATGCGGACGGCCAGGGACCCGTAAGGCGCCCTCAAGGTTTCCGGTTTCCGAACCGGAAGCCGCGGATTTGCCGGGGTTCCCAAGCCCCCCGTCGACGTTGTCGCGCTAGACGCCACCGCCATCGGCGAATCGATAAAATTGCGCCGATCCGCTTCAGCGCCGCGGAGGCTCTGCGGCGCAATCCTGTCCTCAACAACGAGGACGGTTCGATGGGCGCGGGGCTTCTCAAGACGGTTCGGGTGACGCTCGCCGGCGCGCTGGCGCTGCTCGGCCTCGCGGCGACCGCCAAGGCCCAGACCCTGGCGAGCCTGCCGACCGAGGTCGGCGCCAAGGTGCGCGGCGATGCCCGCCCGATCGCGGCTTGGGTGACGTTCTGCCAGGCCTACGCGGCGGAATGCGCGGTGGACCGGAGCGAGCCGGCCCACATCAGCCTGACTCCGGCGATCTGGGCGACGATCGTCTCGGTCAACCGCCGGGTGAACAAGTCGGTCGAGCCGAAGACCGACATGGAGCATCTGCACGTCGCCGACCGCTGGGACCTCGCCGAGGACGGCATCGGCGATTGCGAGGATTTCCAGCTGCTCAAGCGCCACCTGCTGGCCGAGGCCGGCCTGCCCCGCCGGGCGATGCGGATGACCGTGGTCATCGACGAGAAGGGCGAGGGCCACGCGGTGCTGACCCTGATCACCGACCGCGGCGACCTGATCCTCGACAACAAGACCAACGTGATCGAGGCCTGGCACAAGACCGGCTACGTGTTCATCAAGCGCGAGAGCCAGGACGCCACGGCCTGGGTTTCCCTCGGCGGCGTCACCTCGCCGGTCACCACCGCCAACCGCTGATCCGGTCCTCGATCTCCAACCGATCACGGTTTTCGAGAAGGCTCAGCCCTTTTGCGGGCTTGGGATGGGGGAGACGCATCGCAAAGCGATCCTCCCACCATAGCAGCCTCCAACCTGTCATCCCGGGGCGCCGAAGGCGAGACCGGGATCCAGAGCCGCCGACGGCGCAAGATCCTGATGTCACGGTGGTTCTGGATCCCGGGCTCCGCCGCGCGGCCCCGGGATGACGGGACTGGTGTCAGGACAGCCTTCGCGAAGGCCGCGCGTCGTCGCGCAGGCGGGACAGTGAACTGCCCGCCGCCTCCCCCAAAACCTCGAAAGGTTCAGGCTCCGGACTTTGAAACCTTGATTCTGCGAGGCCTGTTCAGGCGGCACGGCTCAGCGAGGGCTGCGCGAGGTTCGCCACAAAGGTCTCGACCCGGCCGATGAAGCCGGCGAGGTGAGGGGCGATGCCCCGGAGGCTGGCGAGGTCGCGGACCAGGATGTCGCGCGACAGGGCGCGGTCGCCCTCGGTGGGCGACCCGGCGAGATAGGCTTCCACGGCGTGCTCGGCGATGCCGATTGCACCGGCCCGACCATCCTCGGCGAGCGCTCTGATCACCTGCTGGATGGCGGGCTGCATCGTGAAATCCTTCTCTGGCCTGAGGCGATCCCGCGCGGGGATGGCCGGGTTCTTGCGAAACGATCGATCCACCCGCGAATCCACGCGTGGGCATCCCCTGTCTCAAGCCGGCAAAGCTGGTTCGAATCAAGCTCTTCCGTGAGATGGCAGGGCGGCCATTCCGCCAGCGCATATGCCGAGCGGGAGCAACGCGGATGCAACACCTCTTTAAAGCGGAACCGATGCGGGGCCTCGGGCGTTTCTTCCGCCCTTCATGGCATTGTGCGTCGCACGCCCGCGTGTCACCTTCCCGTCATCATCGGTCGATGGGGCGTGATCCATGCGGCACGCGGATGGTGGGATTCCGGCTCTCGCGCTCCTGGCGCCGCACTGGCGCGGATGGGCCACGCCGCTGCGCCGAGCCCGGCAGGCCGCGAGCCTCGCCCTGGTCGGCACGATCCTGATGCTGGGCGGCGCCAACACCCACGCCCATGCCCGCTTGACCCTGCCCGATGGGGCGCCGGCCCACGAAGCCAACGGCCCGATCAGCCCGATCGCCGGCTGGACCGCGTTCTGCGAACGTATGCCCGAGGAATGCGCGCTCGATGTCGCGGAGCCCGCGGTGATCCCGCTGACCGTGGCGGTGTGGCGGACGCTGCGGAGTGTCAATCACCGGGTCAACACCCGCATCCGGCCGATCACCGACCAAGCGCATTGGGGCGTCGTCGACCGCTGGGACTTTCCCGATGACGGGTTCGGCGATTGCGAGGATTACCAGCTGCTCAAGCGCCGGATGCTGGCTGAACGCGGCCTGCCCCGGCGGGCCCTGCTAATGACCGTCGTGATCGACGAGACCAGTGCCGGCCACGCGGTGCTGACGGTGCGCACCGACCACGGCGACTTCATCCTCGACAACAAGACCGACGCGATCCGCCCGTGGCGGCGCACCGGCTACAGCTTCATCAAGCGCGCGGGTCAGGACGGCCAGGCCTGGGTTTCCCTCGAGGGCCGGGACGGCGCCGCCCAGGTGGCGACCGCGGAGCCCTGATGAGATGTCAGGCGCCGACCAGCATCGCCGCGAGGTCGAGGGCCACACGGCCCGAGAGCAGGCCCCAGCCGCAGGCGATGACGGTGGCCAGCATCACGAACGGCATCGGGCGGCCCTCGATCTTGCGGCCGCGCAGGGTGTTGCGCAGGATGATGAACGGGGCCGAGAAGGCCAGCATCGGCAGGGCTGCCACCGCCGGCAGGCCGCCCCGCTCCAGCAGGCTGAAGCTCGCGCGGCGCGCGGCGAACAGCTCGAACGCGCTGGCGATCAGCCCCGAGAGCGCCAGACCGATGCACAAGGTCCGAATGGATTCGAGGGCGGCGGGCGTGAGGACCATTATTCGCGCTCCAAAAAAGGTTGGGCGCAGTTTAGCCACACGATTTACCGGTTGTTAAGCAATCACGCGGGTTAGCCTTAACCCGTGCACAGGCGCGGGCCGGCGGAACCCGGCCCGCGATGGAGGCGTCAGGCTTCTTCCTCGAGGTCGATGTCGAGGATCGCCATGCGGAAGACGAAGGAATCGTCGCCATCCTCCTTGTCGTCGGCGATGACGCCGATCGACTCCTCGCCGATGAACACCTCGGCGGAATCGCCGGTCTTCATCGCGGTCAGGCGGATGTTGTTGTTGGCGAACTTGCGGCGCAGGTAGTCCTGCAGCTTCGCGGTCTCGGCTTTGGTCACGCTGTCTGGCCTCCCCTGTCGGCGCTGACGCCCGGATCGGCGGAGGGCTTGCCACGCCCACGGCGGAGCGGCAAGCGCGGTCGCGTCGGGGTCAGATCCCGTCGCCCACATGGATGAACTGGTCGAGGGCGACCAGCTGATCCATCGCGCGGGCCGGATCGTCGCAGCCCGCGGTGCCGACGACCCGCGCCGGGACGCCCACCACCGTGGTGTTGGCCGGGACGGGCCGCAGCACCACCGAGCCCGCCGCCACCCGGGCGCAGGCACCGACCTCGATATTGCCGAGGATCTTGGCGCCGGCGCCGATCATCACGCCGCGGCGGATCTTGGGATGCCGGTCGCCGCGCTGCTTTCCGGTGCCGCCCAGCGTCACCGCGTGGAGGATCGACACGTCGTCCTCGATCACCGCGGTCGAGCCGACCACCAGGCCGGTGGCGTGGTCGAGGAACACGCCCCGGCCGATGCGGGCGGCCGGGTGGATGTCGCACTGGAACACCTCGGAGACCCGGCTCTGCAGGTAGAGCGCGAGGTCACGCCGACCCCGGGTCCAGACGTGGTGGGCGAGGCGATAGGCCTGGAGCGCGTGGAAGCCCTTGAAATACAGGACCGGCTCCAGCGCTCGCAGGGTCGCGGGATCCCGGTCGATCACCGCGCCGATATCGGCCCGGAACGCCTGCCCGATGGCGGGATCGGCGCCGATCGCCTCGTGGAACGCGTGGGCGACGAGCTCGGCCGGCAGCGACGGATGGCCCAGCCGCGCCGCGACCCGGTGGGCCACCGCGCCCTCGAGGGTGGCGTGGTTGAGGATCGTCGCGACGATGAAGGAGGCGAGTTGCGGCTCGGTGCGCAGCACGTCCTCGGCCTCGGCGCGCAGCCGCGACCAGACCGGATCGCAGACCGAGAGGTCAGCCGAATCGTGGTTGAAGGCCGGGCTGAAGGCTGGACTGGCGCTCATGGACGATGGCTCATGATCGAGTTGTCGGGCTCGCACCGCGCTGTTCCGAAGACGGGTCCGGCCGGCGCTGCAGCAAAGCTCCGACGCAGCCGCCAGCGAGGTGAAGGACCCCGCCGTCGCGGATCATCCTAGCACATCGCCCTACACGCGAAGCCATGCGCGAGGCGCTTGATCTCATGCATCGTGCGTTCCGTAGCCCGGCTGGCCCCGTCGGGATGAGGCCTTAGCGTGGTGCACCGCACTGCGGCGATCAAGGGCATCGGGACCGCCGGGAATGCCGCACCGGCGGCGCTGTCACCGGTTCCGGGCGCGGTTCAGCTCGCGACCGCCGTCTCGCCGAACCGCGCCTCGATCGCCGTCGTGAGCCGATCGACCATGGTCTGGAGCGGGATGTCGGAGGTGTCGACCGTGGCCGAGGCCCGAGCGTAGAGCGGTTCCCGACTCGCCAGCACGGCGCGCAGTTCCTGCATCGCCGAGGCATGATCGCCCGTGGTGGCCAAGTGGCCCTGCTCGCGAACCCGGCTCATATGCTCCTCCGGGCGGGCGCGGAGCCAGATCGTGTAGAACGCCTGGAGCAGCAGGTCGTAGGTCAGCGGTTCGGCCACGATGCCGCCGCTGGTCGCCAGGATCAGCGGGCCCGGATGCTCGGTGAGGCGGCGCAGGGCCGCCTGCTCCAGCCGGCGGTAGCCCTCCTGGCCGTAGATCGCGAAGATCTCCTGGACCGACAGGGCGTTCTCGCGCTCGATCTCGGCATTGAGTTCGACGAAGGTCCAGCCCAGCCGCTCCGCGGCGAGCTTGCCCAGGGTCGACTTGCCGGCGCCGCGCAGGCCGATCAGCGCCACGCGCAGGCGGCCGCTCGATTCCGGGCGGCTGCCGCCGGACAGGGCTTCCTTGGCGGCGGCGATCTGGGCCGGCGTCGCCTGGCCGAGCAGGTCGCGCACCACCGGCCAGTCGGGCAGGCCGTCATTGCCGGTGATCAGGTCGTCGAGGCGCACGCCCATGGCGTTGGCGACCCGCCGGAGCAGGATAATGGACACGTTGCCCTGGCCGCCCTCGAGCTGCGCGATGTAGCGCTCGGACAGGCCCGAGGTTTGGGACAGGACCTTGCGCGACAGGCCGCGCACGGTGCGGGCGTGCCTGACGCGGCGCCCGAGATCCGTGAGAAAGAGTGATTCCTGTTCCAACACGCCGGTCATGGCGTCGTCCGCTTTCCTGCCAGCCCGAAAGCAGAGTGCTTGCCCTGCATGTCTGCCACTTCAAGATGAATTCTGCTTCGCAACCTGGGATCGAGCGGGTGCTTGCCCGACCGTTCGTGCGAAGCCTGGCGAGTCCTGCCCTGAAATCTGTATTGCGCCGCCTGTGTCCGGCCGCCTCGACCGATTGACGGACCGTTGCGGCGGCGATCCAACCCTGTTGCTGGCGTGGCGCCTATGTGTTGCGGAACGGCCCGGTGGTCAAGCCTTGAGCAGGATCCTCGTGTGGGCAGATGTTGGACAAGCGGTGGTTGTCCGATAGCCCATCTGCCGCCTGCGGCATCACTCGACGGGAATCGCCGTGGCCTCGCGGACCGGCGCAGTCGCGGGGGCCCGGCGCGGCGCGGCGGCGGCGAGCAGCTGGATCGACGGCCGGCGCGGCGGCAGCGGCACCTCGACGGTTTCGGAGATCGGGGCGGCCGCCTGCGTCATCGCGGCCGCCTCCGGCTGCGACGTCAGGCGCAGCTCGGCGAGCTGGGCCGGTGCGGCCTCCGCGACGGCGGTGCCGAGGCCGGCCGGGCGACGCGGCGGCAGCGGCACCTCCACGGTCTCGACCGCGGCACTCTGCACGGCGGCGCTCGGCGCCGGGCTCGTGGAGACGGGCTCGACGGAAAGGCTCGCATAATCGACCGCCGCGCCGAGGGCGGCGGGACGCCGGGGCGGCAGCGGCACCTCGACCGTCTCGGTCGGCGCGGCGGCCACCGTGGTGGCGGTGGGCGCGTAGGCCAGGGCTGACGAGGCGGCGCCGGAATCCGTGACGCCGCCGCTGAACAGGCTGGCCAGGGCGCTGGCCGAGGCCGCCACGGGGGCCACCACCGAGGCGACCTCGCTGGAGATGCCCCGGCGCTTGGCGGCGTAGTAATAGCCGCGGTTGTAGTACTGGTAAGCCTGGCTGACGTTGCCCTGCGCGGTGCGATAGGCCCCCGCCAGATAGGCGACGCCGTAGCGCAGGTTGGTCGCCGGGTCGAGGAGCCCGGCGGCGTCACCGGTATAGCCGAGGCTGCGCGCCGTCGCGTGCTTGATCTGCATCAGGCCGAGGGCGCTGCCACCCTTGGCGTTCGGGTTGTAGTTGCTCTCGCGCTTGACCACCGCGTGGACGAAGCTCGCCGGGACACCGTTCGCCTTGGCCTGCTGCTCGATCAGCGCGTCGATGTTGTCGCGCGGGGCCTGCCCGAAGGCGGCGGCGGGCGCGACCGCGAGAGCGGCAGCCAGGAGAAGGCGATGCATTCCGAGACCCGGTCCTGCTTGTTCTGTGGTCAAGCTAGGTCGCGGGGAAATGAGGCCGGAAAGCGGCCCGGATTCGGCAGCCTGTGGGCGACCGCCGCCTGGGGCGGGTCTGTGCCTCGCCGGCCACAGGCGCGCGCCGTCGGTTAACCATCCCGGTTATCCACAGGACGCTGCGAGGTCGGGCCCATCAGGGCAGGATGAATCGGGCGACCCCGTGGGCGAAGCCGTCGGCGTCGTTGCTCTCCGTAACGGTGCTGGCTGCGGCCTTCACGGCATCCTCGGCATTGCCCATCGCCACCGAGAAGCCGCTGTGGGCGAACATCGGACGGTCGTTTCCGGCATCCCCGAAGGTCGCGATCCGCTCGGACGGGATGTCGAGATGGCGGCTCATCCAGGTCACGAACTGTCCCTTGTCGAGGCCGGGCGGCGTCACGTCGAGGTAATAGGCCTGGGAGCGGTGCACCGTGGCCCGCTCGGCGAGGGCGGCGCCGATCCGCGCCTCGCAGGTGGCGAGATGGGTGTGATCGCGGCTGACCCCGACGATCTTCGAGGCCTTGCCCATGAGCGTGCCGAGATCGGCGACCACGCGGGGCTCGGCGCCGATCGTCCGGCGCTCGAGGTCGGTGTAGGGGCCGTCCGGCTCGCGCAGGAACCAAGCCCCCTCGGCGAAGACCCAGGCGGCGAGGCCCTCGGCCTCGAGGCGCTGCAAGGCCTCGCGGGCGGCGGCCTCCGGGATCAGCCGCTCCTCGATTGTCGAGAGGTCGGGCCGGACCACGCTGGCGCCGTTGAAGGCCCCCATCGGCAGGTCGAGCGCGAGTTCGGCAGCGAGGGCCCTCAGGCCGACCGGCGGGCGCGCCGACGCGATGCTGAACCCGATCCCGGCCGCCCGCAGCCGCTTCACCGCCGCGATGGTCGAGGCGGCGAGACTCTTGTCGTCGGTCACCAGCGTGCCGTCGACGTCGGAAATCACCAGGGCGATCCCCGAGGCTTTGCGCGATCCCGCATCCATGGCTCAGGTCCTTCCGGTGGTGGTGCAGGGTTCTTCGGCGAGCTGCGCCACGACGCGATCGGCGATCGCGTCCGGCGGTTCATCGATCCCCACGACGATCGGGCGCTCATCGGGGCCGGGGGCCTCGAGGGTCGCGAACTGGCTGTCGAGCAGGCGGGGCGACATGAAATGGCGGTGGCGCTCGGTGAGGCGCTTGGCGATCAGCGCCCTTTCGCCCTCGAGATAGACGATGCGCACGCGCCGGCTCCCGCGGGTGAGCACGTCCCGGTATGCCCGGCGCAGGGCCGAGCAGACCACCACCCCGGATTCCCCGGCCTCGAGCCGGTGCTGGATCCAGGTTGCGATCCGGGCGAGCCACGGTGCGCGGTCCTCGTCGTCGAGGGCGTGGCCCGCATGCATCTTCGCGATGTGTTCGGGGGTGTGGAAGCTGTCGCCGTCGACGAAGATCCAGCCGAGCCGTTCGGCGATCAGCGCGCCGAGCGTGCTCTTGCCGGAGCCCGAGACCCCCATCACCACGAGCACCTGCGCCGTGCGGGCGGCCGCGCCCGCCTCTTCAGGAATCCGCCTCTCCGAGGTCATCCGGACCACCGTGTTCAGGTGCGCAACCGTGCGCCAGCGCCTCATCAATAGGATCGGGGACCGGGAAGAAAAGGTTTCTGGGGAACACCGGGCAGCCCCCCAACATCGCCCGGAACCCCGGGCGAGGGCGCCGCGTTCTCGATGGCGAAGACGGAACATTTCAGGAACGGAAATCCCATGGCCAAGGCAGCCGACAAGCACGACACCACCCAGGAGAACCCGAAGACCGATCCGAAGGACGTGTCGAACCAGATCAAGGATCCGGATCAGTGGACCACCGGCGGCGAGCCGATGACCGGGGCGCAGGCCTCGTATCTCAAGACCCTGTCGGAGGAGGCCAAGGAGCCGGAGGCGTTCGACGCTGATCTCGACAAGGCCGAGGCCTCCAAGCGGATCGACGACCTGCGGCACAAGGCCGGCCACGCCTGAATTGTCTCCAGGGTCTCGCCGTTCGGCGGGCCCCGGTGCGACGCTGATGCATCCGCGAGGGTCGGGACCTGTCCGGGTTCCGGCCCTTCGCCGTTTTGGGTCCGGGCGCCGCATGCGCCGTGTTTCGGAGATTGCATTAAGGCGGCGGCAATGGGACCGGGCTAGACTTAAAGCCAGCGCGTAAGGGCCGGCCGGACGCGGCGGATGTCGGAGTCACGGATGGGCGAGCCGAGCCGCGACAGGTCAGGGGCGGATGCCGGACGATCCCGCCTCCGCGCGACCGGCCGGGCCCGGGGGTTCGCCCGCGACGCGAACGGCTCCACGGCGATGGAATACGCGCTGATCGGCGCGCTGATCTTCATCGTCGCGGCCGGAAGCATCCGCTATTACGGCTCCCGGATGATCCCGATCTACAACCAGATCAGCGCCACCGTCACGCAAGCCGAGTGATTGCAGCCATCCGAGGCCGCCTCGATCGGTCGCTGCAGCGTCGCGTCGGCGGGCCGTTTGCCGAACGCACCGGGCACGTTTCCCCGAGTCGCCTCGAAAAAGCTGTGCTTAGCGAGGATGAAACCGTCCTCTCGCCCGTCGCGGGCGAAGTGTGGCCCACCCGCTACGGACACCCTAGCCGCTATGGGCTAGGCACGGGCTCGGCAAAACCGATGGGCAACATCTGGATGCGCAAACTCCCCCTCGCTCTGCTCGCCATGACGGCGATCTCGGGCTGCACGTATCTGCCCGCGGCGGGACCGACGGCGAGCGCGATCGAGGCGGGCGCGGAAGTCGCGACGGCCGACGGCGGCGTGCTCGCGCGCTACGAGATCATCGACGTCACCCCGGCCGTGGTCGAGGCCCTGCGCGGACGCCCGCTCGACAGCCTGCTCGCCTCCTTCGGCGACCACCGCCCCTCCACCGAGCCGGTGATC
>NZ_LHCD01000027.1:0-82284 GCF_001262595.1 Methylobacterium sp. ARG-1 | reverse complement strand
CAGGTCGAGGCGGGAACAGGTCTTGCCCAGCGTCATCTCGGGCACCAGGGCCGGCTCGTCCCAGTCGGGCGAATCGATCCGCAGCACGTCGGCGCCGAACCCGGCCAGGAACCGGGTCGCAACCGGCCCGGCGAGCACCCGGGTCAGGTCGAGCACCCGCAGCCCTGCCAGCGGCCGCTCCGTCCGGGGCCGCCAGCGCGACGCGCACCGGTCGGATCCCGGCGCGAACGCCACCAGGGGCTCGGCCGAGACCGCCCGGCCCTGGGGATGAGAAGCCCATTCTTCCAGCCCACGCATCTCGGCCGCGCAGCCGCCCTCCGCCAGGATCGCCGCCTCCAGCTCCGTCTTGGCCCAGCCGGCGACGGCCCGCGCCATGCCGGCCCGGTCTGCCTGGGCGCCGAGCAGCCGCTCGGCCGCCGCCCGGTGATGCGGGGCATTGGTGTGGAGCCGGATCCAGCCATCGCGGGTCCGGTAGTCGCCGGCCACCGGATCCCAGGGCGCCGGCACAAGCCAGCCATCCGGCCGCAAGGAGGTCGCGAACCAGGCGGAAGCGAGCCGGCGGTCGACCGCGACCTCTCCGTCGAGGGCCGCAACCTCCGCGAGCGCCACGCCGGCGGTTGCGATCGAGGCCGCGGCAAGCTCGGTGACCCGGAACGCGGAGGGGAGGGCGCCGGTCCCGGTGATGCGCGGGATGGGCGAACGCTGCGAAGAGCCTGCGCCGGGAAGGCGGGTCTGCGCGGCCAATTCGTCGAAGAGATCCGGCATGGCGAGTCCCCGGGCTGCTGGCGACGCGCATGATCGCGCATCCGCGGCCGGGTAGGCTAGGGTGCCGGCCGCGCTATAAGGGTGCCATGTCCGAGGCCGAAACCCCGCCGCTCCTGTCCGTCGAGGGCCTGTCCGTCGCCTTCCGCTCCCGCGAAGGCGAGACGGCGGCGGTCGATTCGATCGGCTTCACCATCCGCCGGGGCGAGACCGTCGCGCTGGTCGGCGAATCGGGCTCCGGCAAATCGGTGACCGCCCTGGCGATCCTGCGGCTGCTCGATGGCGCGGCGCGCCAGAGCGGGACAATCCTGTTCAAGGGCCAGGACTTGTCCAGCCTGCCGGAGCGCCAGATGCGCGACGTGCGCGGCGCCGACATCACCATGGTGTTCCAGGAGCCGATGACCTCACTCAACCCGCTCCACACGATCGAGCGGCAGATCGGCGAGGTGCTGGGGCTCCATCGCGGCCTCACCGGCAAGGCCGCGCGGGCGCGGATTCTCGAGCTTCTGGAACTGGTTGGCCTGCGCGACGCCGAGCGCCGCATGGGCGCCTACCCGCACGAGCTCTCCGGCGGCCAGCGCCAGCGGGTGATGATCGCCATGGCGCTCGCCTGCGAACCGGACCTGCTGGTGGCCGACGAGCCGACCACCGCCCTCGATGTGACGGTGCAGGCGCAGATCCTGGCGCTGCTCGCCGACCTGCAGAAGCGCCTCGGCATGGCGCTGCTGTTCATCACCCACGATCTCGGCATCGTCGAGCGCATCGCCGACCGGGTCTGCGTGATGCTCAAGGGCAAGATCGTCGAGACCGGCGAGACCAGGTCGGTCTTCGCCAACCCCCAGCACGAGTACACCCGCCGCCTCATCGCCTCGGAGCCGAAGGGCCGGGCCAACCCGGTCCCGGCCGACGCGCCGCCCCTGGTCGAGGCCGGCCCGCTCAAGGTCTGGTTCCCGCTGAAGTCGGGGGCGTTCCGGCGCGTCACCGGCCACGTCAAGGCGGTGGACGGGGTATCGCTCACGGTTCGGGCCGGAGAGACCGTTGGCGTCGTTGGCGAGTCCGGGTCGGGCAAGACCACGCTCGGCCTCGCCCTGCTGCGGCTCACCGGCTCGGAGGGACCGATCGTGTTCCTCGGCCAAGCCATCGACGGCTTCACCGTCAGGCAGATGCGCCCCTTGCGCCGGGATATGCAGGTGGTCTTCCAGGACCCCTACGGCTCGCTCTCGCCGCGCATGTCGGTGGCCGACATCGTGGCCGAGGGCCTGATCGTGCAGGGCGCGGCGCGCTCCCGGGCCGAGCGCCGGGCGGTGGTCGCCAAGGCGCTCACCGATGTCGGGCTCGACCCGGCCGCCATGGACCGCTACCCGCATGAATTCTCGGGCGGCCAGCGCCAGCGCATCGCCATCGCCAGGGCCATGGTGCTCAATCCCCGCTTCGTCGTGCTCGACGAGCCGACCTCGGCGCTGGACCGCTCGGTGCAGGCGCAGATCGTAACGCTGCTGCGCGACCTGCAGCGCGAGCGCGGCCTGGCCTACCTGTTCATCAGCCACGACCTGAAGGTGGTCCGGGCGCTCGCGAACTACGTGGTGGTGATGCAGAACGGTCAGGTGGTCGAGGAAGGCCCCGCCGAGACGATCTTCGCCGATCCGCAGACGCCCTATACGCGAGCGCTGTTCAAGGCGGCCTTCGCCCTCGACAGCGATGTCGCCACCGAGCTGGAGCCCGCCTGACGTGGCCCGCGCCCTCCTCATCGTCCTCGATTCCGTCGGCATCGGCGGCGCTCCGGATGCCGCCACCTACGGCGATGCCGGCTCCGATACGCTCGGGCACATTGCCGAGGCCTGCGCGGCCGGACGCGGCGACCGGGCGGGCCTGCGCGCCGGCCCGCTGCGCCTGCCTCATCTCGCCGCGCTCGGCCTCGGCCTCGCCGCCGCCGGGGCCTCCGGCCGCATCCCGCCGAACCTCGCGCCTCAGGGGGATCCGCGCGGCGCCTACGGGCATGCCGTCGAGACGGCCGCCGGCAAGGATACGCCCTCCGGCCATTGGGAGATCACCGGCCTGCCGCTGCCCGAGCCCTGGGGCCATTTCCCGGACACGCGGCCGGCCTTCCCGCCCGCGCTGGTCGAGGCGCTGATCGCCGAGGGCGGCCTGCCCGGCATCCTGGGGGACCGGCACGCGCCGGGCGTCGCCATCATCGACGCGCTCGGGGCGGAGCACGTCCGGACCGGCAAACCGATCTGCTACACCTCGGCCGACAGCGTCTTCCAGATCGCCGCCCACGAGGAGACGTTCGGGCTGGAGCGGCTCTACGCGCTGTGCCGCGTGGCGCGCCGCCTGTGCGATCCCTACCGCATCTGCCGGGTCATCGCCCGGCCGTTCGTGGGCTCGGCGGAGGCGGGCTTCCGCCGCACCGGCAACCGCAAGGATTTTGCCGTGGCGCCCCCCGGCCGCACGCTCCTCGACCGGGCCGAAGCCGAGGGCCGGGCTGTGGTCAGCGTCGGCAAGATCGGCGACATCTTTGCCCACCGCGCCACCGGCCGCGAGATCAAGCCCGGCGCCAACGCGGCCTGCCTGCAGGCCGGGCTCGACGCCCTGACCGACCTGCCCGAGGGCGGCCTGATCTTCGTCAACCTGGTGGATTTCGACACGGAGCACGGCCATCGCCGGGATGTGCCGGGCTACGCCGCGGAGCTGGAGGCGTTCGACGCCCGTGTGCCCGAGATCCTGGCGGCGCTCCAGCCCGGCGACCTCGCAGTGATCACCGCCGATCACGGCAACGATCCGACCTGGACGGGGACCGATCATACCCGCGAGCAGGTGCCGGTCCTGGCCTTCGGCCCCGGAATCGCCCCTCGTTCGATCGGCCGGCGCGACACGTTCGCCGATATCGGCGCCACCCTGGCGGCCCATCTCGGGCTGTCCTGGGACGGCGCCGGCCGCGTCTTCCTGTAGGGAGCTGCACCATGCGCAACGACGACGACAGGCCCCGCAAGGCCGTGGCCCACGAGATCGGGCAGCCGCTCGATACGCTCTCGCTCTCCGACCTCGACGCGCGCATTGCGCTGCTGCAGGCGGAGATCGCCCGGATCGAGGCGGCGCGGGCGGCCAAGCAAGCGGCGCAGGGCGCGGCCGACGCCGTCTTCAAGCGGGGCTGACGCTTTTGGGCCGAACCGAAACCCTCGCGGCCCTCCGGCGCGGCGACCTGGCGGGCACGCGGGAGCTGCGGCTGCCCGACGGGCTCTCGGAATTTCCCCGCGAGATCTTCGGCCTCGCCGACACCCTGGAGGTGCTGGATCTGGGCCGGGGCAGTCTGACCGACCTGCCGGACGATCTCGGACGGCTGAGCCGCCTGCGCGTGCTGTTCTGTTCCGGCAACCCATTCGAGCGCCTGCCGCCGGTGCTGGGCGCGTGCCCGACGCTGAGCCAGCTCGGCTTCCGGGGCTGCGGCATCCGGGAGGTTCCGGCGGAGGCATTGCCGCGCGATCTGCGCTGGCTCACCCTCACCGACAACCGGATCGAGACCCTGCCCGACGCCCTCGGGGCGCGCCCGCTTCTGCAGAAGCTGATGCTGTCAGGCAACCGGATCGCGCGCCTGCCCGAAGGCCTCGCGGGTGCGGACAACCTCGAACTGATCCGCCTGTCCTGCAACCGGCTCGACGCTCTCCCGCCCTGGCTGGCGCGCCTGCCGCGCCTGGCCTGGATCTCCTACGCGGGCAATCCCGCCGAGCCGGCGACGGAGCCCACCGTCTCGACATCCGTGCCGTGGTCGGCGCTGGAGGTCGGCGACCTGCTCGGGGAGGGGGCCTCGGGCCGGGTCCATCGGGCGGTCTGGCACGCAGCTTCGGGCATGCAGGCGGTGGCACTCAAGCTGTTCAAGGGCGCGATGACCAGCGACGGTCTGCCGGAGCGCGAGATGGAGGCCTGCCTCGCCGCCGGCACCCATCCCGCCCTCACCGGCTCTCTCGGCCGGCTCGTCGACCATCCCGACGGCGCCCAGGGGCTGCTGCTACGGCTGCTGCCGGCGCAGTGGCGCGTGCTGGCCGGTCCGCCGAGCCTGGCGAGCTGCAGCCGCGACGTCTACGATCCGACCCTGCGGCTCAGCCTGGACAAGGCTCTGCGGATCGCTCGCGCCGTCGCCGAAGCCGTGGCCCACTTGCACGGGCGCGGCCTGATCCACGGCGACGTCTATGCCCACAACACCTTGTGGGATGCCGAGACCGGTGCAGCCGTGCTCAGCGATTTCGGCGCCGCCTCGGCACTGCCCAGGGGTGCGGTCGGCGCGGCGCTGGCGCGGGTCGAGGTGCGGGCGGTTGGCATCCTGCTGGGCGAGGTGCTGGATTGCTGCGACGCGGCGCCGGACGGGCTGCGGGTTTTGGTCGAAGCTTGTCTACAGGCCGAGCCCGAGAGGCGACCGGACTTGGGGGAGGTGGTAGCTGGAATCGGACGGATGTGAGATCACGCGGCAGAGCGATTTTTAACCTGAACAACACAAAGCAAACTGCCAGCTCCAAGCTGAGCCTATTTTAAGTTGATTTTATGACTCCAGCATCATGCTGCAGATCCCGGCAATCTTTTGCCTTTTTGTTCGAATTTTGACGACGGTCAATATATCCCCGTAGAGCGATTCTAATGAGCTTCGTTGAGCATACACTATTGGGACAGCGACTTCAGCAGCTGGATGGCCTACGAGGCGTCGCGGCCATCAGCGTCGTCGCCTTCCATATCTTGTCGGCTTTCAACCCAGAGCTGGTTGCAGAACAGGAACAAAGCACCGCCTGGATCGCGTGCACGCCCATCTCCGTCTTCTGGAACGGAACGTTCGCAGTTTCGATTTTCTTCGTGTTGAGCGGGTTCGTGGTGACCCATGCCACGCTGCGGAAATCCGATCCTCTCTCGATCGATGCGGGCATTCGGTATTTGCGGCTTGCCATCCCGGCAACGGTCAGCGCGCTCATAGGCTGGTTGCTGCTCAGCTTGTACCCGACCTCGGCCACGGAAGCGTCATCCCTTGTGATGAGTTCATGGCTCCGATGGACATATCAAGGCGTCATTCCAGGGCCGATTTCCGCTGTCCACGACGGCTTGCTAAATATCTTTCTGTCCGGAGGTTCGTTCTTCAACAATGCCCTCTGGACCATGCGGCCGGAATTGCTTGGCTCGTTCGCATGCTTCGCGGTTTGCCTTTTCAAAAAAGTGCATGTCAGGTTATGTTTGACCTTTACTTTTGCCGCAGTGGTCATCATTGCTGGAAAATACGAATATGAATGCTTTGCCCTGGGCATCGTGCTACGCGAAGCTTGGGTTTCAGACCGCGTCCCGACTGCGCTTCCCATTTCCGCACTGATCGTGGGACTGATCCTCGGCTCGCAGAGTATCGAGTCGATGAGGATGCTCGGTCTCGATTGGCTGCCGACCGCCTTCACACCTCGATTCCGCGGCGGGCTACTCTACCCGATTGCGGCTTTGCTCGTTGTCTACGGCTGCATGCGCTCACGACCGATTGCCTCCGCCCTTTCCGGTCGGACCGGAAAATTTCTCGGCGCGATCTCATTCCCTCTCTATCTCATTCACGTACCACTTATATGCACCGTCATTGCCGATCTTTATCTCATCTTACATAGCAAGCCGATCTTGTTTTACTTTGTGATTTTAATATTCATCGCAATCATGATCATTTCGGCTCATGCTATCGAAAGGTGGGGGGAGCGTCCTTTCTTGATTCTCCTGAATAGGCTGAGATCAGTTCTTCGAGCGAGGAGCGGATCTGAGGCTGTGATCCGCACTTCCGCTTAAAGCGCTCGCGGACGAAGTGGATACCGCTTCGGCCGCGATCGCTTCAGCGATCCAACGGCATCATACGCGGGCGAACCGGTTGTGCCTTCACGATGACGGTGTTGGTTTCGGCTTTGTCGGCAATGCAGTCGAGTATCTCGTCGAGATCGCCGATCGTGCGAACGTGGAGCCGCGCGAAGAAGCACTTTTCGCCCGTCACCTTATCGCATTTCACAACTTCAAGCAGGTCCTTGATCAGCTGCTGAACGACGTGGAGCTTCCCGGGCAGCGGACGAATGCGCACCAGAGCCTGGAGCGGATAGCCGAGCGCGACCGGATCGATGTCCAGGGTGAAGCCAATGGCGCGGCATCGCCGCAATCCTGCTGGCCGCCGCGGGATCGACCATCGGTTGGCGGATCGGAGCCGGCAAGGCCGCGGAAGGCGTGGCCTGAGCAGGACCGGCCGCCGCCTACCGGCCCGCCGGCCCCAGATCGATCGCCGGTAATTCGTTCGCCGGCAGCCCTCCCCCGGCCTGGGCCTGGGCGCCGCCGACGCCGCGGGCGCGGTTGGCCAGCGTCACGGTCAGGCGCTCGGCCGCTTCCGGCTGCATCGCCGAGAGCACTTCGGACATCTTGCGCGGGTTCATGGCCAGGACGATCGGCACCAGGACGTCGTGCCCCAGGCGGTCGAACACCCGGGCGGCATCCTTGGGCTTCATCGTCTCGTACATCGTGACGATGTTCTTGAGCCCCTGCTTCTCGGCCTCCTCCCGGGCCTTGGCGGCCGCGTCGACCTTCTCCTCGGCCTGCTTCAGGTCGCCGAGCCCGGTCTCGAGCTTGCGCTCGGCTTCGTTGAGCATCTTCTCGCGCAACTCCAGCTCGTCGTTCCTCTGGCGCAGCGCGTCGCGGCGGGCGCCGAGCTTTTCCAGCAACGCGCGCTCGGTCGGGGAGCCCGAGCCCGCCTTCGCCGGCTCGGGGGCGGGCGGCTCCGGTGGCTTCTCGGCCGGCGCCGCGGGCGACTCGTCCTTGGCCCCGACCGAGCCGGTGGTCACGGGATCGATCGGCTCGTAGCCGGTGCGGGCGCGGGCCACCGCCCGGCTGTACTCGGGCAGGGTGCCGGCCCCCGGCAGGCCGACCTGCACCAGGGTGAGCAGCTTGAGCACCAGCAGGCCCCCGGCCGCGATCGCCACGGCATCGATCAGGCGCAACCGCATCGTCCGCGCCGGCTTCAGGCGCGAGCGGCGCAGGGCCGTGGCGGGCCGCTGCGCCGCCGTCGACGTGGGCTTGGGCGCCGGCGGGATCTTCGGCGCCGGCGGGATCTTCGGGGCCGGTACGCCGGTCATGCGGCGCGCGCCCGAACACGGGCGAGGGCGCGCTCGCTCATCGCGAGGGCGGCCGCGGCGGCGGCGCCGAGGCGTTCGCCGTTCGGGCTTGCGGGCTCCGGCCGTTGCGCCGCGGGCGCCTCGGGGACCGGCCGCGGGGCGGGCGGCGGCTCGGACCGGACCGGCGCCGCGCGCATCTGCGCCACGATCGCGCCGATGCGCATCACCACGGTCTCACCGGCCTCAACCTGGGCAGCCAGCTCGGCCGCGCGGGCGGTGGCGGCGTCGATGCGCGTGGTCAGGGTGCGGTCGCCGTCGTCGATCGCCGAGCGCAGGCCCGCGATGGCGCGCTCGGCCGTGCCGGTGGCCACCATCAGGTCGCCGATGGTCTGGCGAAGCGCCGCCTCGTCGCCCTTGAGCTGGCTGATCCGGCGGGACAGACGCAGGCACGTGACGATCGTGGCCGCCAGGAGGACGGCGACCAGGATGTCGGCGGCGAGCGTGACGAAGAGACTCATGATTCAGACCTATCGCACGCTAAACGTCAGTGTGGCTGTTCATCGAGGCCTCGTAGGCCTGGATGGTCGTGCGCGAGCGGCGCAGCGGCCGGGTGACCTGGACAGCGATGTTGCCGTCGACCTGGCCGATCCGCCCCTGGGTCAGGGCCCAGTCGCCGCAGCGCACGGCGATCAGGTCTGAGGGCTTGGCGTCGAACATCAGGGTATCGCCGACCTTGAGGCGCATCACCTGCTTGAGCGGCAGCATCATCTCGTGGAGCACCGCCGCCATGGTGACGTCGGCCTGCCAGATCTCGGTGGCGAGGTGCCCCTCCCAGACATGGTCGCGGCCGAGCTTCTCGCCCATGAAGCTCTGGGTCAGCAGCTCCCGGATCGGCTCGATGGTCGCGTAGGGGAACAGGATCTGCAGCATGCCACCGCGCCCGTCGACGTCGAGGCGCAGGCTGATCAGGATCGCGGCGTTGCCGGGTCGGGTGATGGTGGCGAAGCGCGGGTTGGTCTCGATCCGGTCGATGCCGAAGGTCACCGGCGAGAGCGGCTGGAACGACTGCTCCAGGTCGCCCAGGATGATCTCCACGAGGCGGCGCACCAGCGTCATCTCGATCGACGTGAACGGCCGCCCGTCGAGGCGGCTCGACAAGCCGCCGCGCTTGCCCCCGAGCAAGAGGTCGAAGGTCGCGTAGGCGAGATTGGAATCGACCGTGACGAGGCCGGAATTCTCCCATTGCTCGGCGCGGAACACGCCCAGCAGGGTCGGCAGCGGGATCGCGTTGAGATAATCGCCGAACCGCACCGAGGTGATGTTGTCCAGCGTCACCTCGACGTTGTCCTGGAACAGGTTGCGCAGGGAGGTCGACAGCAACCGGATCATCCGGTCGAAGACGATCTCCAGCATCGGCAGGCGTTCGTACTGGACGACACCCGAATCGACGATGGCCTGAACGCCCCCGGCCCCTGAGGCCGAGAGCTCGCGCATGGAGAAGCCGAGGACGCCGTCGATCTCGTCCTGGTTGAGCACCCGGTCGTTGCCGGCGAGCTCGGGGAGGTTGTCGCTCTCCCCGTCCTCGATCATCGTCGCCCATTCGGCGGCGACGTCTCCGGCGTTGCGGGTGGTGCCCTGCTCGGCGAGGGCCGCGCCCCATTCCTCGGCGAGCGACGAGTCGCCGCCTTCGGCGCCCTGCTCCAGAAGGGCGGCCGACCAATCGTCTTCGGGAAGTTCGTCCTCGGGTTCCATCAGGCGCGTCCGCTCAAGGCCTGGCTCTCGGTGCCCATGGGGGGCATCGGGTCGATCACTGGACGATCACGTCCTTGAACAGCACCGCCTCGACCTTGGCGGGGTAGACGGCGACGTTGACGCGCCGCAGCAGTTCCTCGCGCAGCCGGTAGAGGCCGGCTGAGCCGGTGAGGTCGCTCACGCGCAGCTCGCGCATGTAGACCTGGAGGGTATCCTCGATGCGCGGCATCAGGGGCTTCACCTCCTCTTCCACCCCGGCATCCTTCAGCTCCAGGGCGAGACGCAGCTTGGCGTATTTGGCCTTCTCCTGCGGCATGTCGGGGCTGAGGTTGAGCAGCATCTCGCGCATCTCGACGAACACGATCGGCTTCTTGCCGTCGGGACCGGCACCCTTGGCAGCCTGACCGTGACCGCCACCATGGCCACCACCTCCGGCGGACTCCTGGCCCTGGGCGCTTCCGCCTCGGCCCATCATCAGGAAGGCGCCGCCGCCAGCGCCGACCGCCAGGACCGCGGCGGCCACGATGATCATGAGCTTCTTCTTGCCCTTGGGGGCGGCGTCGGCGCCGGCCTCGCCGTCTTCGGCGGCCTTCTTGGGCTTCTTGGCCATGGGAAATAATGCTCTTTCGCGGATATCCGCGCGCCGGGTACGCTCGGATATCGAAGCATTACGGTTAACGTGTCGTTAAGCGGGCAAATCCTGCCGGGCCAGGATTGCCGCCACGCAGCTCCGGCCTGCCGGCAGCGTTACCGATCCACCGCCTAACACATTACATTTGAACGCATATTCGACGCCTGCCCCGTTGGCACAGCGGATGCTGAATGGATCGTTGCCGCCACCGCGGCACGCGAGTGTCAGAGTCCACGATGCAGAATGCCCTCTTCGTCGGCGTGTCGAGCCAAATGGCGCTCCAGCGCGAGCTGGACGTGATCTCCAACAACATGGCGAACGTGTCGACCACCGGCTTCAAGGGCCGGAGCACGCGCTTCCAGGAATACCTCATGCCGGTGGCGAGCGCGGATTCCTTCGCGCGCCCCGATCGGCGGCTCTCCTACGTCATCGACCAGGGCACCACCATCGATCTGGGGCAGGGCCCGATCGAGCAGACCGGCAACCCGCTCAACGTCGCCGTCAAGGGCGCGGCGTTCATCGCGGTCCAGTCGCCTCAGGGCGAGCGCTACACCCGCAACGGCGCCTTCGAGATCGACCCGACGGGCGCGCTCGTCACCAGCGACGGCTACAAGGTCGCCGGCGATGGCGGGCCGATCACCATCAACCCGCAGGAGACCGGGCTCACGATCGGGCTCGACGGCACCGTGTCGACCAATCTCGGCATCCGCGGCAAGATCAAGCTCGTCACCTTCGCCAACCCGCAGCGGCTGACCAACGAGGGCGGCAACCTCTACGCCTCGCCGGAGCCCGCGCGCCCGGCCGGGATCGAGGGGCGCCTGGAATCCGGCGCCCTCGAGCGCTCGAACGTCCGCCCGGTCATCGAGATGACCCGGCTGATGGACGTCAACCGCTCCTACGCGATGGTGTCGAGCATGATCACCCGCCTCGACGACCTGCGGGGCACGGCGATCCGCCGCCTCGCCGACGTCGCGTAAGGGGGCCTGACCGATGCGCGCCCTCTACTCAGCCGCCACCGGCATGGCGGCCCAGGAACTCAACGTCCAGGTCATCTCCAACAACATCGCGAACCTGCGCACCACCGGCTACAAGCGCCAGCAGGTCCATTTCCAGGATCTGCTCTACCAGAACCTGCGGCGGGCCGGCTCCTCGACCTCGGAGCAGAACACCCAACTCCCCGCCGGCCTCGCGCTCGGTTCGGGCGTGAAGACCACCTCGACCGCCCGTGTCATGTCGCAGGGCACGCTGAGCTCGACCGAAAAGGATTACGACGTCGCGGTCCGGGGCGAGGGCTTCTTCCGGGTGACGCTGCCGGACGGCCGCACCGCCTATTCCCGGGACGGGTCCTTCGACCTGTCGGCCACGGGCCAGCTCGTGACCCGCGACGGCTACCTGCTCGATCCGGCGATCACCGTCCCGCAGACGGCGACCGCCGTGACGATCAGCGCCACCGGCGCCGTCCAGGCGACGCTCCCTGGCCAGACCGCGCCGCAGGCGCTCGGCCAGTTCCAGCTCTCGCGCTTCGTCAACAAGGTCGGCCTCGAATCGATCGGCGACAACCTGTTCATCGAGACGGCGGCCTCGGGGCCGGCGATCAGCGGCCTGCCGGGGGCGGAAGGGTTCGGTAACCTTCAGCAGAGCTACCTGGAAGAGGCGAACGTGAACGCGGTCACCGAGATCTCGTCGCTGATCGCCGCGCAGCGCGCCTACGAGATGAACTCGAAGGTCGTGACCGCCGCCGACCAGATGCTCTCCACCACCTCGCAGATGTTCCGCAGCTGACCGCGCGTCCTGCCATCACTCCAGGTCTCCGCTCATGTATGCCGGTTTCCAGACCCACGGCGCCCGCGCCGACCTGCCCCTCGTCAGCACGGCTGCGGACGAGAGCAACCTCAGCCCCCTCGTCCGCCGGGGCCGCCCGCGGGTGGCGCCGCCCGGCGCCGCGGTGTTGCTGCGCGCGGCGCTGGCTTTCATGACCTTCGCGGCCATCGGCGCCCTGGCGATCCCCGCCATGGCCGAGCCCGGCCCGCAGCAGGGCGAGACTCAAAAGATGCAGCCCCGGCTGCGCGGCGACGTGACGGCGCGGGGCGACATCCTGGTCCTGGCAGACCTCGTCGAGGGCGCGCCGGACAGGCTGGCCGCGCGGCCGCTGTTCCGTGCGCCCGCTTTGGGCGCCACCGGCACGATCCAGACCCGGCGCATCGTCGAGGCCGCGGCCGCGCTCGGCATCGCCGGCCTGGAGACCGGGGGGAGGATGCAGATCGCCGTGCAGCGCGCGGCCCGGCGCCTGGGGCCGCCGGAGCTCGAAGCGGCGCTCAAGCGCGGCCTGGAATCGGGCTACGGCCTCGATCCGCGCAGCGTCGCGGTGCGCTTCGACGGCGACGGCCCGACCTTGCTGGCGCCGGTGGACCTCGCCGGCCAGGCTGCGGCCCTCGACTTGACCTACGATCCGCGCTCGCGCCGGGTCTCGGGCCTCGTCAGCCTCGGTGAGCGCCAGGCCTCGCTGCGGGTCTCCGGCGTCGTGATCGAGCTGCGCGAGGTGGCGGTGCTGACCCGGGCGCTCAACCGGGGCGATCCGGTGCGGGAGGGCGACCTCGTCGTGGAGCGCCGCCCCCGCGAGGCCGTCGCGAGCGATGCGCAGGCCGGGGCCGCCACGGTCCTGGGCGAAGTCGCCCAGCACGCGCTGCCGGCCGGAACGGTGCTGCGGGTCTCGGACACCGCCCTGCCCGAACTGGTGGCCCGGGGCGAGAGCGTGACCATCGTGTACGAGACCGCCAGCGTCAGCCTGTCGATGCGCGGCCTCGCCAACGAGGCCGGCCGGATGGGCGCCGTCGTCAACGTCGTGAACGTCGCCTCGAAGAAGGTGCTCCAGGCCACCGTGATCGGCCCCGGCCGCGTCTCGGTCGGCCCCGGCCCGGTCGCCCAGCAGGCCGCCGCGGCCCCGCAAGTCCAGGCGACGGCGTCCCTGCGCTGATCGCCCACCCGATGCGTGAACGAGTTTCCCCGATGGCCAGCCGCCTTGTCCTGAACCCACTCGCCGCCGCGTTGATCGCGGGTGCGCTCGGCGCCTGCAACACCGCCGACCGGCTGTCCCAGGTCGGCGCCACCCCGGCGCTGTCGGCGATCGAGGATCCCACCACCCAGCCCGGCTACAAGCCGGTGCGGATGCCGATGCCCGACGTGCAGCCGGTCTCCTACGCGCCGAACTCGCTCTGGCGCACCGGCTCGCGGGCGTTCTTCAAGGACCAGCGCGCCGCGCGCCTGGGCGACCTGCTGACCGTGAAGGTCAACGTCACCGACCAGGCCAACATCAGCAACGAGACCAAGCGTTCCCGGGCCAACACCGAGAGCTTCGGCCTGCCGAATGCCCTCGGGCTGGAGAACAACGCCGTCGGCAAGTCCTTCGGCGTCGGCAGCACCGCGCTCCTGTCGGCCACCTCGGCCACCGCCAACGACGGCGCCGGCTCGGTCCAGCGCGCCGAGACCGTGACCACCAACGTCGCCGCCGTGGTCACCCAGGTCCTGCCCAACGGCAACCTCGTGGTCGAGGGCAAGCAGGAGATCCGGGTGAACTTCGAGGTCCGCGAGATGGTGGTGGCCGGCGTGGTCCGGCCGGAGGACATCGAATCCGACAACACCATCGACTCGACCAAGATCGCCCAGGCCCGCATCGCCTATGGCGGCCGCGGCCAGATCACCGACGTGCAGCAGCCGCGCTACGGCCAGCAGATCGTCGATATCCTGCTGCCGTTCTGATGCGGCTCAGCTCGGCTCCTCCGGCTCCGGTCCGCGGGTCACGTCGAGGCCGGAGCCGGCACCGGCCGGTGGGCCGACCTTGACCGGAGCGCCGGTGCGGGCGGATTCGTAGATCGCCTCCATCAGGACCTGATCCTGCAGCCCCTCCTCGCCGGGGGTGCGGGGGCGCAGGTTCTCCTGGATGCAGCGGGAGAAGTGGTCGATCTCCAGCGCGAACTGGTTCTTCGGGCTCAGCACCTTCTCGTCGCGGGCGCCGGACTTGCCGTCGCGATGGGACACGAACAGGCGCTGCCCCTCGTACGCGAAGGCGTTCTGTAGATCGATCGCGGCGTTGCCGGTGTGCAGGGTCAGGCTGCGCGCCTCGTAGACGCCGTAGCTCGACGTGCATTGCGCGATCACGCCGGACGGGAAGCGCATGGTGAAGCTCACCGTCTCCTCGACCTCGCGGAACTTCGGATCGTCGGGCGGCGAGTAGATCTGAGCCTGGATCAGCTCCGGCTCCTCACCGAGCACCGCCCGGGTGGTGTTGAGGCAGTAGAGCCCGATATCCGGCAGCGACCCGCCGCCCGCCAGCGCCTTCTTGAGGCGCCACTGTTCCGGCAGCCCGGTGGTCTGGCCGTTGAACGCCTGGATCATCCGCGGGCGCCCGAACTCGCCCGAGCGGGCGAACTTGATCACCGCCCGGTTATGCGGCTCGTACTGGCAGCGATAGGCGATCATCAGCTTGACGTTGGCCTGGTTGCAGGCCGCGATCATGTCGCGGCATTCCTGCGACGCGACCGCCATCGGCTTCTCGCACAGCACCTGCTTGCCGGCCCCCGCCGCCGCCAGGACGTTGTCCCGGTGCACGCTGTTGGGCGTGACGATGTAGACCGCCTGGACCGCGGGATTGGCCTTGAGCCGATCCCACTCGTCGTAGCCGTAGACCGCGTCCTCGGGCAGTCCGTATTGCCGGGCCACGAGCTTGGCCTTGTCGGGGCTGCCCGACATCACCGCGGCCAGCCGCGAGCGCTTGGTCGCCCCGAAAGCTGGGAGGATCTCGTCGAGGCTCAGCCGGCCGAGGCCGACCACGCAATAGCCAATGCGCTGGCCCGGGGGCTGGGGCGCCGGGCTCGGGGCCGGCGGCCGATCGGCTTGACCGCGCCAGTTCGGGAACATCACGCGCCCGCCTTGGACCGCGCCGGTATCGGCCGGAATCGCCGGGCCGGGCTGGGCCGCCTGGGCGGCACCGCCGAGGCTCGCGCCCGCCAGCGCGCCTCCCGCGGCCAGGAGATTGCCTCGTGAGAGCCGGATATCGTCCGCCATGAGCCTCGCCGTGTCCCTGAATCCAGGCCGCGGCACCGAATCGCCGCGACGTCGGGCGAGCGTCCGCTATCGGCGCTGTCCCATCAGTGAACGCTAGCCGGCGCCGGGTCGTTTCCGCCGAGCAGCGCGGCGCGCAGACGCGCGACCTCGGCCTCGCTGTCGGCGCGGCGGCGGGCGAGGGCGTCCGGCTCGGACGCCGCCTGGGCCTGCGCGAAGCCGAGGCCGATCGTTGCGCCCGCGCGCCAGGCGACGAAGGCGCGCCGGGTCTCGTTCCGGCAGGGGATGAACAGCTCGAAACAATCCGGCAGCATGGCCGTGGGCGGGACGCCGATCCGGGCGCCGCCGAGCGAGACGTCCCGCACGATGTAGGCGATCTCCGGCAGGAAGGCTGCGACCCGGACGCGTCCGCCGAGGCAGACGCGGCGGCGGGCGGTTTGGCGACGCTCGATCACGATCGTGGTCCTCGGCTCCCGGTCGCTCCGACAACCGCCATCGCGCCCGGATCGTACCCGGAGGTCCGTCTTAACCTCCGGTTTACCTTAATCGCCCCGTCAGGCCGGGGGCGGCGGGTCCGGCGCCTCGACCTCGCCCCGCCGCTGGAGCTGGAGGGCGACGAACCAGCACAGCGACGCCCAGGCCGCGCCGATGCACCAGCCGGCCAGCACGTCGCTCGGCCAGTGGACGCCGAGATAGATCCGGCTGAGACCGACCAGCAGCGTCAGGCCGACCCCGAGCCCCAGGGCCAGGGCCTTCGCACCCCGATTGCGATCGACCCGGGCGACCAGGGTCGCGAGGGTCAGGTAGGCGATGGCCGACATGGTGGCATGGCCGCTCGGGAAGCTCGCCGTGAACACCTCCATGCCATGGGGCACGAGATCGGGCCGCGGCCGCTGGTAGAACAGCTTCAGCACCGTCGAGACCAGCTCGCCGCTGCCGACCGCGACGAGCATGAACAGCCCGATCCGCCGTCGTCCCGAGACCGCCAGATAGGCCGCCGCCGCGCAGGTCAGGAACAGCACCGTGAAGACGCTGCCGAGCCCCGTGATGTCGCGCATCGTCTCCTCGAGCCAGGGCGGCCCGATCGGATCGGAGAGGTCGGCCGGGTTGCGCAGGGCGAGCAGGATCTTGCGGTCCAGCGCCGCGGTCGAGCCCTCTCCGACCTCGTGGGCGAGGTAGAAGAAGCCGTAGCCGAGGATGCTGACGCCCAGCAGGGCGACCAGCGGGCCGACCTCGTTCAGCCGCAGGCGCAGCCAGACGGCCATCGCGCGCCCGGTGATGGGATTGTGCTGGAGTCGACCCGGCGCCCTCATGGCGCTCCCTCCCCGGTCAGCGTGACACCCATCAGGCATTCTCCCCGAAGACCAGCGTGGCGACGGCCTCCCAGGGGCCGCCCAGATAGCGCCACAGCCGCGTCGCGGGGGCGGTGAAGTGGAATGGCGCGAAACCCGCCGCCAGGTCGGCGTGGAGGGCGCGCGCCTTGTCCGGGGTGACCTTGTTCTGCACCGTGACGTGCGGGCGCCAGCCCTGGCGATCCTGCGCAGTGAGGTAAGGCTCGAACGTGCTGGCGAGGCGGGCCCGGAAGTTCGCCAGCGATGGGGATTCGAGGATGTAGGCGACGCCGCGGCCGGTAAAGCGCAGGCCCGTGACGGCGACGCCGGGAGCCGGCACCGTGCGCGCCAGGCTCGTCACCGCCTCGATCACGCCGCGCTCCCGATCCCCCGGCAGGTGGTGGAACAGCGTCGCGTGGGCCGGGATGAAGTTCAGGGCCTCGGGGAAGTTGCGTCGGCGCTCGCCGTCGAAGCGCGCGAAGGTCGGCTCGTCGAAGGCGAGCGTCAGGATCAGGGGGGCCGCGTCATGCATGCGAGGCGACATGGCGCCCAAACCCGCTCAGGTCCAGTACAGTACCCGCGCGGCGGGTAGATCGCGGGCCAGGCGATCGGTGAGATGCGCCCGCATCGCCTGCATCAGCGGCTTCGGGAAGACGTGCTTCACCGTGCCGAACTTGGTGCGCTTCTCGACCCGGTCGGCCTCGTCGAGCGGAAGGTCCGAGCCCGGATACCAGCCGCGCAGGACCGTCTTCGAGATGGGCGTGAACCGGTGGGTGATGAGTTCCACGGTCAAGTCCAGATCGGGGATCCCGGCGAGCGCGTCGGCAGCGTCGCGGATCAGGCCGGCATAGGCCGCCTCCCAACCCTCCACCGGGATGATCGGCGCGATGGTCAGGCCCACCGGATAACCGGCCCGCGCCATGGCGCCCATCGCGGCGAGCCGCGCGTCGAGGGGGTCGGTGCCGCCCTCGTAGCGCGAAGCGGGTCGGGCATTGACCGAGAAGCGGATGCGCGTGCGCCGGTTGTGCGGCAGGTCGAGCAGCGGCGCGACCGCGGCGAATTTCGTCGTGTAGCGCAGTTGCACCGGCGCGTCCCAGGCGCCGAAATGCCGGATCGCCGCCGAGAGCGAGCCGGTCAGGTGCTCGATGCCCAGCGGATCCGTGTAGCAGGACGCCTCGAAGGTCGTGCCCTCATGCGCGCGCTCGGCCGAGACCGAGGTGACGGCGCCCTGGCCGGCATAGGCGGCGAGATTGCCCAGGATCGCGTCGAGATTGGCGTAAGCCCGGGTCACCGGCGGCCCTTGGAGCGAGCCGGCCAGGTAGCAATACTGGCAATGGGCCGGGCAGCCTTCCGCGAGGTCGAAACGCCAATCGGCCGAGGGCGGGATCGGCTGGAGCCGGAGCTTGGTTGGCGGCGCCACCGTGATGGCGAGCGTCGCCTTGGCCGCGATATAGGCCTGGCGCGGATCGGCATCGCGCAGGCCGGTGAGGCGGTTGGCCGAGAGCCGTTCCACCGGCAACCCCATCGCCTCGGCCCGGGCCACCATGGCCCGGCCATGGGCGAAATCCAGCGCGGCCGGGGTCACCAGCACCCGGCGCGGGCGCCAGAGCCGGGCCGGACGGGGGCGGTGGTCCGGATCGGGCCGTTCGGCCGGCGGGGCGGGCATCAGGGCTGGGGACGACGACATGCTTGTCGAACGCGTGCCCTCCGCGCCGGGTCCGGCCCAGGCGCCCCAGCCCGGTGCGGCGGAAGCGCTCGCCGCCGTCTTGGAGGCAAGCGCGGTGGGGCTCAAGCCGGCGCGCGGGGCGCCGAGCCGTTCCCGATTGCAAGCCGGTCCGGAACGGCTCTAAAGCACGGCCATGGCTGCAGGCAGGGAGAGCGTACATGTCGGCCGCGACGGATGGCTGTTCCTCACCGGCGGCAGCAACCGCGTCATGGATCGCTACCGGGGCGGCCTGCGGCACTGGCTGCTGCTGCGCGGCTGGACGCGGCTGATCGCGGCCAGGGCCCGGCGGGCCGAAAGCCTCGGGATCCGCTGCCTGCACGTGATCGTGCCGGAGAAGCTCTCGGTCTACGACGACAAGGTCGAAGGGCTGCGCTACGACCCGGCCAAGGCCTCCACTCGGCGCCTGGCCCGGCGCCTCGCGCGGCACCCCGCCTATCTCGACCTGCTGGCCCCGCTCCGGGCGGGGCGCGACGGCCCGGTGCCGCTCTACCTGCGCACCGACACCCATTGGACTATCCAGGGCTGCCTGCTGGCTTATCGCGAGATCATGCGCGCCCTCGGGGCCATCCCGCCGGCCGATATCGGGGCGCGGCCGCAGGTCGTCTCGGAGGAGGTCATGGATCTCGGCGAGAAGCTCCGCGAGAAGCCCCGGGAACGGCTGGACCGCTTCATGCTGCAGCGCGACGCCAAGCGGGTCGAGGTCGGTCCGATGCTCGCCGCCTACGAAGCGCAGGGGCGGGACCGGGAGGCCCATGTCGGCGCCCATGTCGTCTACCGGAACGAGGCGGACGGCGCCGATCCGCGCCGGCTCGTCCTGTTCGGCGATTCCTGCGCGCATTTCGACCCGTTCCTGCTGACCGGGCTCCTCGCCGAAAGCTTCCGCGAGGTGCACTTCGTCTGGTCGGCGAACCTGGACTGGGCCTATATCGAGCGCGTGCGCCCGGACATCCTGCTGTTCGAGCTGGCCGAGCGCTTTCTCGCCCGGCTGCCGAAGGACGATTTCGACGTGGCGGTGGCGGGCCAGCGCGGGACCGGCGGGCGCCTCGCGCAGGTCAACGGCGAGAAGGTCGCCCCGGCTCAGTAGATCGCCGGATCCAGCCGGGCGAAATCCGTGACGCTCGCCGCCTGATATTTGGCGAACGTCTCCGGCGCGCAGGCGATGCCGATCATCAGCAGGAGCAGGGTCGCGAGGCAGGCCAGCGTCGCCGTGACCACGTCCGCGTGCCGCCGAAGGGTGTGGATGATCAGGCACCCCAGGGTGAACAGGGCCGCCTCGGCGACGGGCACCATCACGAACGACATCTCTCAGCTCCATCCAGTCTCCCGCCGGGCCGGGGTCGCTGCGGACGCGCAGCGGCGGGCGGGTGACCGGAAGATGGTCGATTATGTTGCACTGCAACAGAAGCGCGAGCGCAAGCCTGCATTGCGCACAACTCGTAAGCGGGCCGGAACCGAACCGAAGGACGTGGCGCACCCCTTCCCGCGCGCGGCCGGGCTCCCATCTCGCCACGATCCTCTTCTGGAACGGAACATCACCATGGGCCTCCTCGTCGACGGCGTCTGGCGCGACCAATGGTACGACACCGCCTCGACCGGCGGGCGATTCGAGCGGAAGGCCTCGTCCTTCCGCAATTGGGTGACCGCGGATGGCGCGCCGGGCCCGTCGGGGGAGGGCGGCTTCAAGGCGGAGCCGGGGCGCTACCACCTCTACGTCTCGCTGGCCTGCCCCTGGGCCCACCGGACCCTGATCGGGCGCGCCCTGAAGGGATTGGCGGAGGCGATCACCGTCTCGGTGGTCGATCCGCATATGGGCTCCGAGGGCTGGGTGTTCGGGGACACGCCCGGGGCGACGCCGGACCCGATCCACCACGCCAGCCGTCTCTACGAAGTCTACCGGGCAGCCGACCCGTCCTATACCGGCCGGGTCACCGTGCCGGTGCTGTGGGACCGGGAGCGCGCCACCATCGTGTCGAACGAATCCGCCGAGATCCTGCGGATGCTGAACGGCGCCTTCGGGGGCACCGGGCCGGACCTGTACCCCGAGGATTTGCGCGCCGAGATCGATGCGATCAACGAGCGCGTCTACGACCGGGTCAATAACGGCGTCTACAAGGCCGGCTTCGCCACCGCGCAGGATGCCTATGCCGCCGCCTTCGAGGCGCTGTTCGCCGAACTCGATGGGCTTGAGGAACGCCTCGACCGCGGCCGCTATCTCTGCGGCGACAGGCTGACCGAGGCCGATATCCGGCTGTTCACGACGCTGGTGCGGTTCGATGCCGTCTATGTCGGGCACTTCAAGTGCAACCGCCGCCGGATCGCCGACTATCCGAATTTGTCGAACTACCTGCGCGACCTCTACGCGCTGCCCGGTGTGGCCCCGACCGTGAACCTCACGCACATCAAGCGCCACTATTACGAGAGCCACCCGACCATCAATCCGACGCGGATCGTGCCGCTGGGGCCGGATCTCGACTTTTCCGCGCCCAACGACCGCGCCCTGCGATTCGGCTAGGGTGCCGTCCGGCCCGGGCCGATCGGCGCGCCTCCCTCGACAGGCGGACCCAGACGCCTAGTTCGACGGAAAACGGAGGAGACCCGGCCCGCCATGACCATACGCCTGCGCCTCGCGCTGCTCTGCGCCCTGTTCACCGTGCCGAGCGCGGCGCATGCCCAGGCGGCGCTCCGGCTGGAAGGGACCTGCGAGAAGCTGGTCGTCGACGGGCGCGATCTCACCGCCACCTGCAGCACCGTGCTGGTCAACGCGGTGAGCCGCAACCGGACGAGCTTCGACTTCAGCGCGGCGGATGGCCAGACGCTGAGCTTCAGCGGCAACGGCGCCCAGCAGGAGGCCACCGAGGAGACCGACCCGCTGCAGCCGATCAACCTCGTGATGGTCGGCAAGGACGGGGCCCCGACGCTGGCGATCGGCGCCTGCCGGTTCTCCACGCCGGAGCCCGGCCGCACCGCGATCACCTGCGAGGCCAGCACTGCGGATGGCCATGCCTATGCGGGGACCTTCGTCACCGCCGCCAAACCTGCGGAGAAGGCGCCCCCGGGGGCACCGGCGCGGTGAGTTTGGGCTGGTCAGACACGGTCCGAAGCCCCATCTAAGGCGCTCCACGTAAAAAGTTCCGAAGCCAGGCCAATGCTGAATGACACCCTCGCCGGCGGCGCCGCCCCGGGCGGCGACGCCGATGCCCTGATCAAGGACACGACCACCGCGGGCTTCCGTCAGGATGTCATCGCCGAGTCGATGCATCGGCCGGTCCTGGTCGATTTCTGGGCGCCGTGGTGCGGCCCCTGCAAGCAGCTCACCCCCGTTCTGGAAAAGGTGGTCAAGGCGTCGAAGGGCGCGGTCGCCCTGGTCAAGATGAACATCGACGACCATCCCTCGATCGCCGGCCAGCTCGGCATCCAGTCGATCCCCGCCGTGATCGTCTTCCAGAAGGGTCAGCCCGTCGACGGCTTCATGGGCGCGGTGCCCGAGAGCCAGATCAAGGAGCTGATCGATCGCGTCGCCGGCCCGGCCCAGGATCCGGTCGAGGCGGCGCTCGCCGACGCCGCCGCCCTGATCGAGGAGGGCGACCTTGCGGGCGCCTCCGAGATCTACGCGGCCGTGCTCGAGCAGCAGCCCGACAACGTGACGGCGCTCGCCGGACTGGCGAAGATGCAGCTCGATGCCGGCGAGATCGAGAACGCCAAGCGCGTGCTGGCCATGGTGCCGGAGGCGAAAGCCGCCGACCCGGCGCTCGCGGGCATCCGCGCGGCCCTCGAACTTGCCGAGCAGGCAGCGTCCCTCGGCGACCTGTCGGGCCTGCAGCGGGAGGTCGAGGCCAACCCGGACGCGCATCAGGCGCGGTTCGACCTTGCCCTCGGGCTCGCGGCCGCCGGCGAACGCAGCCAAGCGGTCGATCACCTGATCGAGCTGCGCAAGCGCGACAAGGATTGGAACGACGACGCGGCGCGCAAGCAGCTGCTGCAGTTCTTCGAGGCGTGGGGCGTGATGGATCCCGACACGATCCGGGGACGGCGCAAGCTCTCGGCGCTCCTGTTCTCGTGATGCCTCAGCTCGCCCTGGGGCGGAGCTTCCGGCCCAGCTTTAGGCCCATCCGGGAGGCGCCATGAGCACCCATGCGAGCTACAAGGGCCCGGCGGATTGCCCCGCCGTCATCCCGGTCTTTCCGCTGCCCGGCGCCTTGCTGCTGCCGCGCGGCCAGATGCCCCTCAACATCTTCGAGCCGCGTTACCTGTCGATGATCGACGACGCGATGCGCACGGACCGGATCATCGGGATGATCCAGCCCGATCCGGACGGGTCGGGCGCGGCGAATCCGAAGCTCTACCGGGTCGGCTGCGCCGGACGGATCACGCAATACGCCGAGACCGGCGACGGCCGTTATCTGATCTCCTTGACCGGGGTCAGCCGCTTCCGGGTCGAGAGCGAGCTCGCCTCGACCGGTGCCTACCGCCGCTGCCACGTCTCCTACGACGCGTTCGCGGTGGACTTCGAGCCGCGGGCGGGCGAGGAACAGGTGGACCGCGACGGCGTGCTCAAGGCGCTGCGCGACTTCGTGGAATCGAACGATCTGAAGGTGGATTGGGCCGGGATCGACGAGGCGCCCGACGAGGCGCTGGTCAACGCCCTCTGCATGATGAGCCCGTTCGGCGTCCGCGAGAAGCAGGCGATGCTGGAGGCGCCCGACCTCAAAACGAGAGCGGAGATCCTGATCGCGGTCACGCAGATGGAATTGGTTCGCGGCTCCGGGCCCGAGCCGACGATGCAATAGGTTCGCACGACCGATGACCAACGACCTGACACAGACCATCGAGGCGACGCGCGTGGATCCCAAGCTCCTGGAAATCTTGGTCTGCCCGCTGACCAAGGGCACTTTGGAATACGATTCCGCCCGGCAGGAGCTGATCAGCCGCTCCGCCAAGCTAGCCTACCCGATCCGCGACGGCATCCCGATCATGCTGCCGGAAGAGGCGCGCCCGCTGACGGATTGAGGGGCCGAGGGGGTCGCGAGAGGTTGAAAGGTGGGCTTTAAACGCCTGCCGTAGGGGCGCTTGGCTTCGCACGACAGTTTTCGCATCGTCCGTAGAGCGCCGACACAAAGCCCGCTCCAACGATGGCGCGCCTCTCCCTCGCCCTCTGCGGGAGGGGAGGCGCATGGGTCTGGCGGCCATGCTCATCCAGCGACGATCCGAAATACGATCTTCGAGCGAACGCCCGCCCCAACCGCCAAGCAATCGCAAAACGCAGCGTGGCTATTGCCGTCTCTGTCGCACGCGTATCCTGATCTCATCGCGAAAACCGCGCGGCCATACTCTTGCCGCTTCCTGCGTTCAGCATGGAGTCATCCTCCATCGACGAGTGTGACCCGGCGCGCCATCACGGGCGGCGCGTGCTTTGCTGAAAGAGATTCCTGCATGATCAAGCTGGTCGCCGCCGCGGCGCTCGCCGCCGGCCTGTCCTCCGCCGTGTCGCTGTCGGCGCATGCCGAGCCGGGCGCCAATAACGGGACGTGGTCGGTGGAGCTCGTGACGGAGAGCGGCCTGTGCAGCGCCCGCTACTCCTACGCGCTGGCGATCCGCCAGGGTCAGGTCCAGCTGATCTCGGGCGAGGCGGGCGCCCGGGTGAGCGGCCATGTCGGTGCCGACGGCAGCGTCGGGCTCGCCGTCAGCAACGGCACGGCGAGCGGTACCGGGACCGGGCGGCTCCAGGCCGGCACCGGCTCGGGCACCTGGAAGGTCGCCTCCCTGTGCTCCGGCCGCTGGACGGCGCGGCGCAGGAACGACCGCACCGCGCAGGCCGATTGAGCGGCGCCTTAGGCGGCGCCGGCGAGCCAGGTCCGCGCCTCGGCGAGGCGGGCGCGCTCGAACACCTTGATCTGGGTCGGCGAGACGAAGTTGAAGGTCTCGGCCAGCGCCTTCAGCCAGGGCGCATCGGTCACCAGGGCGACGTGGCTGACGCTCTTCATCATCGAGATGCCGAAGCGGGGATCCTTGAAGAAGGCCGCCGGCTCCATGCCCTCGAAGGCGCGGATATCCTCGAGCAGCTTGAGCTTGCCGCCCTTGTCGAGGTCCGCCTTCATGGCGGTCATGGCGGCGTTCATCTCCTCGTCGGAGATCTTGCCGTCGACCACGATCTCGGCGACGTTCGAATCCGGCGTCTTGGTATAGGTCAGCACTGATCGCTCCTCCGGGAACCGCACGCGTCCCGCCGCCGGTCTCCGGCCGCGGGTCCGCCGCCCGTGCCCCAGTGTCTTACAAAAAGCTCTGCGGGTCGACATCGATCGCGACCTTGACGTTGCCGCGCACCTTCGGGCCGCGGGCGATCCAGGCACGTAGATAGGCCTGCATGTCGACGTTGCGCTCGGTCTTCACCAGCAGCCGGAACCGGTAGCGGCCCCGGACCAGGGCAAGCGGCGCCTCGGCGGGTCCCAGCACCATCACGCCCTCCGGCGGGTCGGCGGCGCGGGCGAGCGCCTGGCCGTGGGCCTCGGCAACCTCGCGCTCGGCGGCTGAGACGATCAGCGCGGCGAGCCGTCCGAACGGCGGCAGCCCGGCCGCCTCGCGGGCCTGGATCTCCTCCTGGTAGAAGCGCTCGGCATCCCCGGACAGCAGGGAGGCGATCACCGGATGCTCGGGCTGGTAGGTCTGGACCAGCGCCCGACCGGGCTTGTCGCCGCGCCCGGCCCGGCCGGTGACCTGCTGGAGCAGCTGGAAGGTGCGCTCCGCCGCCCGGGGGTCGCCCGAGGTCAGGCCGATATCGGCGTCCAGCACCCCGACCAGGGTCAGGCTCGGGAAGTTGTGGCCCTTGGCCACCAGCTGCGTGCCGATCACGAGATCGCACTCGCCGGCTGCCACCGCCTCCAGCTCCTGGCGCAGCCGGTCGGCGCCGCCGGGAAAGTCGCTCGACAGGACGACGATGCGCCGGTCGGGAAACAGCCCGGCGGCCTCCTCGGCGATCCGCTCGACACCGGGGCCGCAGGCCGTGAGGTTGTCGAAAGTGCCGCACTCGGTGCAGGCGTCGGGCCGCCGCTCGGTATAGCCGCATTGGTGGCAGACGAGCGCCCGCCGGAACCGGTGCTCCACGAGCCAGGTCGAGCAGTTCTTGCACTGGTAGCGGTGGCCACAGGCCCGGCACAGGGTGAGCGGCGCGTAGCCCCGGCGGTTGAGGAACAGCAGAGCCTGCTCGCCGCGCTCCAGGGTGTGCTTCACGGCGTTGACCAGCGGCGGGCTGAGGAAGCGGCCGCGCTCGGGCTGGTCCTTGCGCATGTCGATGGCGGCGATGTCGGGCAAGCGGCGGCCGCCGAAGCGCTCCGGCAGCAGGACGTGGCGATAGCGGCCCCGCGCGGCGTTCACCCGCGTCTCGATCGAGGGCGTCGCCGATGCCAGGACCACCGGGCAGCCCTCCAGACGCCCGCGCACCACCGCCATGTCGCGGGCGTGGTAATGGACGCCGTCCTCCTGCTTGTAGGCGGCCTCGTGCTCCTCATCGACCACGATCAGGCCTAGGCGGGCAAAGGGCAGGAACAGGGCCGAGCGGGCGCCGACCACCACCAGGGCCTCGCCGGCCGCCACGGCCGCCCGCAGGCGCTCCCGCCGCTTGCCGCCGACGCCGGAATGCCAGGCCGCGGGACGGACCCCGAAGCGCTGGGCGAAGCGGTCGAGGAACTGGGCCGTCAGGGCGATCTCGGGCATCAGGATCAGCGCCTGCCGCCCGGTGCGGATGCAGGCCGCCACCGCCTCGAAATAGACCTCGGTCTTGCCCGATCCGGTGACGCCCTCGAGCAGGATCGGCCGGTTATCGGCGGCCTCGGCCTCGGGATGCAGCCAGGGGAACGGCTCGACCAGTTCGGCCACCGCCTCGGCCTGAGCGGGGGAGAGCGGTGTCCGCGGGAAATCGGGGTCGGGCGGCGGGGCGACCGGCTCGGGCTCGACCGCGACGGCCTCCAGGACGCCGTCGTCGATCAGGCCGTCCACCACCGAGAGCGAGACCCCGGCCTCCTTGGCGAGCGCGCTCTTGCCGCGCAGCGCGCGGTCGGCCGCCGCGGCCAGGACCTTGGCCCGCGCCGCGGTCGGCCGGGTCGGCTGCTTGTCGGTGAGGCGCACCGCCACCCGGGCGGTCTCGGCGGCGGCGGCCTCGTCGGGCAGGCGCAGGACCATGGCGAGCGCCGAGCCCTTCGGGGCCAGGGTGTAGCGGGCGATCCAGTCGACCAGGCTGCGCAGGGGCTCGGAGAGCGGCGCGTAGGGCAGGCGTCCGGTGACCGGGCGCAGGTTCGAGCCGCCGGCGGTCTCGGCCAGGCCCCAGACCACGCCGACGATCTCCCGGGGGCCGAGCGGGACCTGCACCACGTCGCCGACCGAAAGGTCGAGGGTGCCGGGCACGACGTAGCTGTAGGGCGCATCGAGCGCCAGCGGGATCAGGATCTCGGCGACAAAGGGCATGCGGGGCGTATCGGGCGGGTCCGTTCCGGGTCCGTACCACAGGGCCGGGAAAAGAACCCGCGGCTTCAGCGGTCACGCAGGCCCGGCACCAGGGGCAGGGCGGCGAGGCTGAGCGCCGCCATCGCCCAGAAGGCCGAAGCGCCGAACGCCCCGTAGAGCGCGCCGGAGGCCAGGGTGGCGAGCACGCCGGACAGGCCCAGTGCCACGGTGCCGTAGAGCGCCAGGGCGGTCGCCCGGAGCTCCGAGGGCGTGCTGGCCTCGATCAGGCCGAGGCAGGCGAGGTGCAGCAGCGCGAAGCTCAATCCGTGCAAGGCCTCAGCGGCCGCGAGAAGCGGGATCGCGGTGGTGGAGGCGAGCACCGCCCAGCGCAGGGCGCCGGCGCAGGCCGCGACCGCGATCCCGGCGGGCAGGCCGATCCGCGCCAGAAGCGGGGGACCGGCGAGGAGGAAGACCAGCACCTCGGCGGCCACCGATCCCGACCACAGCAATCCGGCGGTCCCGGCCCCGATCCCCGCGTCGCGCCACAGGATCATCGCGAAGGCGTCGTGCAGCGCATGGGCGCCGATCACCAGCGACGCCGCGACGAGGGTGCGACGAAAATGCGCCAGCCGCAGCAACGCGGCGAAGTTTTCGTCGAGCCGCGGGCCGGTCTTCGCCAAGCCGCCCCGGACCGGCAGGGCCAGGGCCGCCCCGGACGCCGCGATGAAGAGGAGGCCGCTCGCCACCAGGGCGGCGGCCAGGCCGTACGATCCGATCAGCCAGCCGGCGGCGCCGGTGGCGGCGATGAAGGCGGCCGAGCCGGCAGCCCGGACCCAGCCGTACTGGAACACCGCGCCACCCCGGGCGGCGGCGAGCGCCAGTGCGTCGGCAAGGGGCGGCGGGGCCGCGGTGCCGGCGGCGTACAGGAGGGCCGGCCCGAGGAGCTGCCAGAACCCCGCGCCGGGCAGGTGCGCCAGGACCGCGAGACCGGCCAGCGCGACGCTCCCCGCAAGGACGGGGCGGGCGGCCCGGCGCCGATCGGCGAAGGCCCCGGCCAGGGGGCCGACCCCGAGCCGCAGGGCGCCGGCGGCGGCGAGGACGGCGCCGATCTGGCCGGGGCTCAGGCCCCGCGCCGCCAGGAAGCCAGGCAGGATCGGCGACAGGAGGCCGTAGGCGCCGTAGAGGGCGGCGTACAGGACGAGGAAGCGGGTGAGACCGCCCCGCCACCCTTCGCTGCGCGCGCCCGAATCCATCGCGGCGCCGGATCAGGAGGCCGGCGGAGGGCAGGTGGGCATCGGGATCCGATCGGTCGGGCAGCGCCGGCCCAGACAAGCGTATTCGAATTGACGAATCAAATCACAAGATCGGATGCATGACAGAGCCGGCCGTCGCAGCGGCCAAAACGGGGGTCTGGCGCATGTATGCACCGAAGCTCATCCGGTCGCGGACCATCCGCCGGCATGACCTCGGCCCAGACCATGTCGGGGTGTTGATGACCGATATCCTCGCCGAAGGCTCGATCCAATACGCGTATCTGCTCGCGATCCTGCGGCGGGGTATCGACGCACCGATCGCCTATGTCAGCTCGGAAGCGAAACCGCGCCGACGATATGTCCCGCTCGGGTTCGAGGACAGGACCGGCAGCCATTTCCTGTGCAGCTTCACGCCGTGCGGGCACATGAACTACGGCGCAAGCGACGACTGGGGCGACGAGGCCACGTTCGAGGCGCGGGCCCTGGAGATGGCGAAAACCCTGATCTGACGCGGCGGCTCACCCACACCGCCCATCCCACAGCGCCCTGTCATAACGTGCCGCGTCGCGGCCTCGGCGGGTTCCAGATGCCTCAGTGGTCTCCGGAGGCCTCCGCTGCACCCCGCCGCCTCAGGATGAGGGCGTGTCTCGGAGGGAGCGTCGGATTGCGAGCCGCGTCCCCCTCATCACGAATGCCGGCGCACCGCGTAGCGGTAGCGGCGGCCTTCCGCGTCCAAAAGCTCGCTGTCCGAGCCCTCCTGCCAGACGACCTCGTCCTCCGGGCCCTTGGCGTTGGTGAGCGTCGCGCCGCGGACAATGTCGAGGTTGAGGCCGAAGCCGTAATTGGTCGCGGTGGCGTCCGTGATCGCGGCCGAGATGTCGGCGTCGTCGGGCAGGCAGGCGAACAGGACGCCGTCGGCGATGGCCAGGGTGTAGGTTTGCACGGATGGGCTCCGGAGATCGAGGCGAGTGGGGGCCGGCATGCGAGCGACCCAAGCTAGGAGGCCCATTCGGGAAGTGAAGCGCGTTCTCCGAAATGCTGCATTGCAACATGGGGAGAACGCGCCCCATCACAAGGTGTCGAGCCCTGGCCTCTCAGCGGGCCAGATGCGCGTCCAGGAACCGGGCCATCTCGCCGAACACCTCCTTGGTCTCCGGCGCGTTCGGCGCGCCGAGATACTGGGCATGCGACATTGCCTCGAACACCTGGAGATCGGCTTCGATTCCGGCCGCGCGCAACTTCCGGTGGGTGCGCACCGTGTTCGACAGGAACAGGTCGCGGGTCCCGCTGATCAGAATCGCGGGCGGCAGGCCAGCGAAGTCGCCGTTGATCGGCGAGAGCTGCGGATCCTTCAGGTCGCGCCCGCCCGCGTAGAGCTTGGCGGCGGGGGTCAGGTAGCCGGAATAGCTCACCAGCACGTTGTCGAGCCATTCGTTGGTCCGGTAGGTGTCGCCGGTCTCGGTCATGTCCGACCAGGGGGTGCCCAGCCCGATCGCGGCCGGCAGGGCCAGGCCCTCCTGCTTGGCGCGCAGCATCAGCGCCAGCGTCATGCCGCCGCCCGTCGAGGTGCCGAACACGCCCATCGTCTGCGGCTTCTGCATGGCCAGCATCGCCTTCCAGACCGCGGTCGCGTCGTCCATGGCGGCCGGGTAGGGGGCATCGGGCGGCATGCGGTAATCGACCGAGATCACCTTGTAGCCGCCGATCCCGGCCATCAGGATCGCCTCCAGGGTGCCGGCCTCGCCCGGATTGTAGACGTAGCCGCCGCCGTGGATGTGCAGCAGCAGCCGGTTGCGGTTGGCCTCCGGGATCGTCTTCGGCTGAACCACGAACACCTTCACGCCACCGATCACGCTGGCCTCGCTGGTGACGCCGAGCTTGTCGCGGAGCGCCGGCAGGGTCGCGGCGCCGGCCGCCGCCAGACGGTCGATTAGCGCCTTCCAGCCGGCGGCATCCGGCGGGTTGGCGTTCCAGGCCGGCACCCGATAGGGCGCCGCGACGGCGTTGCGGAGCTCGGGGCTGATCGTCGCGGGCACGGGGATCACCCGGCCCGGCACCGTGCGGGGACCGGGCGCGGCGTTGGCCGCCCCCATCTCGGCTTCCAGGCGCTGGAACCCGGCCTCGGGGGTCGCCTGCCCGAAGGCGGCCTGCGTGCCGAACGCGATCATCAGCAGGGCGGAAAGGCTCAAGCGCATCGGGTTTCCTCCAGCGAACGGCCCTTCGCGACAACCCGTCATTGCGGACAGGGGCGTTCGGCCGTCAGGGATACAGGGGTGCGGGCGGGATGGGACCTGTTTTTCATCCTGGGGTTCTGGCGTTGCACGAACCTTTGAACGCAGGACCGTCATTGCGAGCGCAGCGAAGCAACCCAGTGATGCGCAACGTTCCGAGATCGCGCGTTGCCCTGGGTTGCTTCGCTGCGCTCGCAATGACGGTGTGGGGGACAGCTCGCTCCCCCAAGAGAATCACCCGGCCACCCGGGGCAGGGCGGCCGGGTGTTCCGGCTCGACCACCACGGTGGCGGGCACGGTTCCATCGCCGACCAGAGCGTCCGCGACGGCGTCGGGGGAGATCGTGGCCTCGGTGGCGGCCTCGCCCGGGGCTTGGGGCTCGGCGGTGATGCGGGCGGTCTCGCGGCGGGGGGCGGCCTCGGCGCCGGCATGCTCGTCGGCGACGCGGGCGACGGCCTCCGAGGTGATCAGCCCGATCCCGGCGGCGTGCTCGGCCATGGCGACGCTGTCGGCGGCCAGCACCAGGCTGGAGCCAGCCCGGGCGACCGCTCCGGCGAGCCGGACAATCTCTTCGACCCGGGCGGAATCGTTGGAGACGTTGCGGATATAGACCGCCAGCACCCGCCCGGGATGCTCCTCGACGATCTGCGCGTAGACCTCCGGGTCGTGCTGGCCGCTGTCGCCGATCAGCACGAAGGGCAGGTCGCGGTAGAGGGCCAGCATGTTGCGGATCAGCGCCTGCTTGTGGTCGCTGGCCCGGCGCGGCAGCGGATGCGTCCAGGACAGGCCCCATTCCCTCAGGAACAGCACCGGCCCGACGGGGATGCCGTGCCGCTGGAAGAACTCGGACAACATCTCGTAGAGGCCCCAGGGAGCCCGGGAGACGTAGAGCATCGGGTTGCCCTCGGCACCGCCGGCGCCTTCGTGCAGGGCGCGGTACAGGGCGGCGACGCCCGGGAAGGCGACGCGGCTGTCGGCATCCTCGACGAATAGCCGCCAGAGCATCTTCAGCTTGTTGGCGACGCCGGTATGCATCACCGTGTCGTCGATATCGCTGATGACCACGCAGCGGCAGCCCTCGGGCGGGATGAACACCGCGCCCTCGGCGGAGATCGGCGGCTCGTCCTCCAGGACCAGCTCCACCGTCTGCCAGGCGCCGGGGCGTCCGGGCAGGTCCCGCGGCTGAAGGCGCAGGCGGAAATAGCCGTCGCGATCGGTCTCGGCCCGGGCCGCGTCCCCGCCGAACCGGGCCGTGATGCCGGCACCCGCCACCGTGCGTCGGGCGATGCGCCGGCGCAGGTCCCGCCACTGCGCCCGCAGGGAATCCGGATCCTCCCCGGGAATGCCGGGGGATTGCCGGAACACGCGGCCGATCAGGAAGATCTCGTCGCGCGAGCCGTAGCCGCGATAGGGCTCGACCACGAGCCCGCCCGGGCCCGTGCCACCATGCCCCTGAGCCCGGCGGACCGGGCGGGTGAGGACCCGCACCGCCTTGTTGACGGCTCGGCGAACTCGGGAAGCCATGCCGCCGGTCTCCGGTTCGGGGCTCAGGCCTGCGGCAATTCGGGGCTGAGCCCCATCGCATCGAGGCCCTCCTCCAGCAGGTCGCCGGCATCCGGCGCGCTCAGCAACTCCTTCACGGCGCCCTCGCCGACGGATTCACGCTCCCGGGCGAAGCGCACCGCCTCGCCCCACTCCTCCGGCTCCATGTCGCCGCGGCCGATATAGAACAGCGCCAGGAGCTCGGCCCGGGCGTCGTCGTCCAGCCCGGCGATGGCGCCGCGCACCTCGGATTCCGTGGCGTCGTCGGTGCCCGAGATGAGGACGTCGGTGGAGCCGTCGTCGATCGGGTTCGAGCCGGAATCCGGATCGGTGTTGCCTTCCTTCACCTCGATGGCGCGCAGCCGCAGAACGATGTCGGTGACGGTCTCGACGGCGATATCCATGCGTTGGTCTCCGGACGCTGACTGGGTCGGGCGTTTCGCCCCCTCAAGCCGCGACAACGGGCGAGCGGGCGCCGGGTTCGCCTCGCCGAACGCGGCGGTGGCGCGGGCGCGCCGAACGTGCGTGGTCCGCGCCACTTCCCGGTAGCCGGACCATCGGCTAGAGGCTGCCGGACATTCCGAACAACCGGATCGACAGCGGCGATAGAAGTGACATCTTTGAACGCCGCCGCGACGATATCTGCTGATAGCGTCGAACTGCAGTCTAACAGAACCGACAAGCCCCGATGCCCGGCCGTACGGGCCGCGGCCGTGCTGGCGATGTCCGCCCTCGCGCTCGGCCTAGCCGCGGCTCCGGTCGAGGCCCGGCCCGCCGGCGCCGAGACCAGCGCGCCGAGCTGCTACGTCACCGGCGGGGGCGGCCTGGAGATCTGCCGCGACGGCGCCGAGGCCGAGGGCGTGCTGATCGCGCCGGCGCCCTGCGCGTTCGTGCGCGGCGTCCAGATCCTGCGGCTGCCGCGGGCGGAAGCGCCGGGACCCCTGCAGATGATCTTCCAGGGCCAGAGCCCGCTGCCGTCGCGCCGCCGGGACGAGCCCTGCCCGGAGCGGCGCGCCACCGACAGCCGCGACGGCGGCTCGCTGCGCACCGGCCGCAGCCCGGAGGCGCTGGCGACGACGCTGCCACCCTCGGCCGACCGGTTCTGGGTCGATCTCCCGGAGGAGCGTGCGGCCAGGCGCGGCTGGTCCGAGCCGGTCCCCACCCTCGAGGGTATCGGCCCCCGCGACCCGATCGCGGTCTCGGGCCGCGACTGGGCCGGGGAAGCCTACAGCTACGTCTTCCTGCTCGGCCAGGAGCGCGTCGGCGGCAATACCGATCAGGACGAGGAGCCCGCCGGGCGGCGGCGCGGCCGCCGGGCCGAGCGGGACGAGCCGGCGGCGCAGCCCGCCGACATACGGCGCCGGGTGCAGATCGCGGCAAGGACTCTCGACTTCCAGACCTTCGAGATCCGCACCCGCACCCCGGACGGCTACGGGCTCGCCTGGACGCCGTTCGTGCCCGGCGGCCGCGGCACGCCGCCGACCCCGGCCCCGGTGGCCGACGAGGCCGGCAAGCCGATCGCCTCCGCGTGCCCGGCCCCGGCCTTCGAGACCCACGGGCTTTCCGGCTCGATCAGCATCGTCGACCGCACGTATCACTACGTCTACACCGACGTCCTGCCCGAGGATTGCGGCCTCGCCCCCGAGAAGCGGCGCACCGCGCTCTACCTGCGCACCGCGAAGGACCTCTCGGCCGCGAAGGTCTGGTCGGCGGCGAAGAAACTCGCCGGGCCGCTACCGCCGGGGAGCGTCGTCCGGGTGGCGCGGGCCAAGGGCATGCAGCGCTGGGCGGTGTCCTATACCTGTCAGCGCCCGGCCAACGCCCCGGGCGGCCCGGTGGCCGATATCTGCCTGCAATACACGCCGGACCTCAACCTCGACGGGATCGGGGCGCTCACCCTCTACGCCGACCCGGTGGAGGCCGGCCGCTCGCCGTCCTATCTCGGGCTGCGCTCGGGGGGCGACGGCAGCGGCCGCTTCGACCGGAGCGCGCATTTCTGGATGACCGACGCGCAGGGCAACCTCGACACCCCGGCGGTCTATCCGGGCAAGGCCGGGTTCCTGACCTGGCTCGACCGGCTCGCCCCCTCGGCAGCCGGGCGGGACGCCTCGACCCTCTACGGAAGGCCGGTCTACTGGGCGACGTGGACGGTGCGTCGGATCGGCGCGCAATAACCGGCGCCAGGCGCTATATGGGCGGCCTCCCCGCCGCACGAGTCGTGCCTCTTGGAAACGATGGACACCCATATCGACCTGTGGTTCGCCGCGAGCATCGTGGTGATCTCACTGCTGCTCTCGGCCTTCTTCGCGGGCGCCGAGACCGCCTTCACCGCCGCCTCCCGGGCGCGGATGCACGCCCTCGAACAGGCGGGCGACCCGCGCGCGGCGATCGTCAACCGGATCTTGGCGATCCGCGAGCGCTTCATCGGCGCGATGCTGATCGGCTACAACATCGTGGCGATCGGCGCCTCGGCGTTCACCACCAGCGTGCTCACCGCCCTGTTCGGCAAGAACGGCGTGATCTACGCGACCGTCGGCATGTCGGTGCTGGTCATCGTCTTCGCCGAGGTGCTGCCGAAGACGCTCGCCATCTCCAAGCCCGACAAGGCGGCTCTGCTGATGGCCCGGCCGGTGGCCTTCGCGGTCGCCATCATGGGCCCGGCGGCGATCTCCATCGAGCATCTCGTGCGGCTGATGCTGAAACCGTTCGGCATCACCATCGGCGAGCACCAATCGATCCTCACCGCCTCCGAGGAGTTGCGCGGGCAAGTGGCGCTGATGCACCGGGAGGGCGGCGTCGCCAAGGCCGAGCGCGACATGCTGGGCGGCCTGCTCGACCTGTCGAACCTGTCGGTCTCGGACGTGATGGTCCACCGCACCAAGATGCGGGCGATCGACGCCGACCAGCCGTCCGAGGACATCGTCCGGGCGGTGCTGGCCTCGCCCTATACCCGCATGCCCCTGTGGCGCGGGACGCCTGAGAACATCGTCGGCGTGCTCCACGCCAAGGACCTGCTGCGGGCGCTCGACGCCGCGGGCGGGGACGCCTCGGGGCTGAAAGTCGAGGCCCTGGCGCTGGAGACCTGGTTCGTGCCGGGCACGACCTCGCTGCGCGCCCAGCTCAAGGCGTTCCTCACCAAGAAGACCCATTTCGCCTTGGTGGTCGACGAGTACGGCGAGGTGATGGGCCTCGTGACCCTGGAGGACATCCTCGAGGAGATCGTCGGCGAGATCGCGGACGAGCACGACGTTACCGTCTCGGGCGTGCGCCCGCAGGGCGACGGCTCGGTCAATGTCGACGGCGGCGTGCCGATCCGCGACCTCAACCGCGCCATGGACTGGAACCTGCCCGACGACGAGGCCACCACCATCGCAGGCCTCGTCATCCACGAGGCCCGGACCATCCCCGATCAGGGCACGGCCTTCAACTTCCACGGCTTCCGCTTCCAGGTAATCCGCAAGGCCAAGAACCGGATCACCACCCTGCGGATCACGCCGCTGACCGCGACGGGCATCCAGACCACCGCGCAGGTGGAGGCGCAGCGCGACCCGGTGTGAGGCGGGCCACGCCGGCTCTCCTCACCCCGGCATCGCCTCCAGCCCCTCGGCGCGGATCCAGTCGCGGGTGCGGTCGAGCGCACGGCCGAGCCGGTCGAACAGCGCGTCGATCTCGTCCGGGCTGATGATCAGCGGCGGGCAGAGGGCGACCCGGTCGCCGGTGAGCGCGCGCACGATCAGGCCCTCGGCCTGCGCGAAGGCGACGCAGCGGGCGGCCACGCCCGCCTTCGGCTCGTACTGGCGCTTGCTGCCCTTGTCGGCGACGATCTCCAGCCCGCCGATCAACCCGATGCCCCCGGCCTCGCCGACGATGTCGTGCTGGGCCAGCGCCGCGAGCCGGCGCTGGAAGTGCGGCGCCTTCTCGGCCGCGCCCTCGATCACCCGGTCGCGCCGGTAGATCTCGATCGCCTTCAGCGCCACCGCGGCCGCCACCGGGTGACCGGAATAGGTGGTGCCATGGCCGAACGTGCCGAGCTTCTCGCTCTGGCCGATCATCGCCTCGTAGAGCGGCTCGTCGATGCTGACGCCGCCGAGTGGCATGTAGGCCGAGGTCAGGGCCTTGGCGAAGGAGATCGAATCCGGCCGGATCCCCAGGGCCTCGCTGCCGAACCAGGTGCCGAGCCGGCCGAAGCCGCAGATCACCTCGTCGGCGATCATCCGGACGTCGTATTTCGTCAGCACCGCCTGGATCGCCGCGAAGTAGCCCCGCGGCGGCACGATCGCCCCGCCGGCGCCCATCACCGGCTCGGCGATGAAGGCCGCGACGGTCTCGGGCCCCTCGCGCAGGATCGTCTGCTCCAAATCGGCGGCGAGGCGGGCCGAATAGGCCTCCTCGGTCTCGCCCGGCTCGGCGCCCCGATAGAAATGCGGGCAGGCGACGTGCAGGAAGCCCGGCAGCGGCAGGTCCCAGTCGGCATGGTTCGCGGTCAGCCCGGTCATCGAGGCGCTGGCCACCGTGACGCCGTGATAGCCCTTCTGCCGCGCGATGATCTTTTTCTTCTGCGGCCGGCCCAGCGCGTTGTTGTAGTACCAGGTCAACTTGACTTGCGTATCGTTGGCTTCCGACCCGGAAGACGTGAAGAAGATCTTCGAGGTCGGGACCGGCATCAGCTCCTTGAGGGTCTCGGCCAGTTCGATCCCGGGATCGTGGCTGCGGCCGGAGAACAGATGGGTGAAGGGCAGCCTTCCCATCTGGACCCGGGCGGCCTCGACCAGTTCCGCGTTCGAGTAGCCGAGCGCCGTGCACCACAGGCCCGACATGCCCTCGATATAGGACCGGCCCTCCGTGTCGTAGACGTGGACTCCCTCGCCGCGCTCCAGCACCAGCGGGCCGGTATGCCGGTGGGTCGACAGGTTGGTGTAGGGGTGGAGCAGGGTTTCGACGTCGCGGGTCGCGAGATTCGAGAGCATCGTTCGCACCGTCCTCATGCCCAGGGGATCCGCCACACTACCGACCCGATGCCCGTGCAGGTAGTCCCGCGGCCCTGCGCCCGGCTCATCCCGGATGCATGCCCCCGTGTTTGACCCGCGCGACGCACGATTCATGCTCACTTCCGGTCCCTCGCCCGTCCTGGCGCCCGAAACCTTCGTGGCGCTGCCGGCCCCCGGGCGCGCCTGCGGCGCCTGCACCCTGTGCTGCAAGGTCTACGACGTGCCGGCGGTGGAGAGCGTGGCGGGCCAGTGGTGCCGCCACACCAAGGCCGGCCAGGGCTGCGCGATCCACGCGACGCGCCCCGACCATTGCCGGGCTTTCCACTGTCTCTGGATGACCGAGAGCTGGCTCGGGCCGGAATGGAAGCCCGACCGCGCCAAGATGGTGCTCACTCTCGACCCGCTGTCGCGCAACATGAACGTGCAGGTCGATCCCGGCCAGGCGAATGTCTGGCGCCGCGAGCCTTATTACGGCCAGCTCAAGCGCTGGGCGGCGGCCTCTGTGCCCCTGCGCCGCCACGTGCTCGTGCACGTCAACAAGACCACCACGGTGGTCCTGCCGGACCGGGACGTCAGCCTCGGGGTGGTCGCACCGGACGAGCGGATCGTCTCGCATGACCGGATGACCCCGCAGGGTCCGAGCTTCGACGTGCAGAAGGTCAAAGCCGCGTAACACCCTTGCGGCGATCGCTTGTTTGCCCGAGTGATCGCGCATGACGACGATCCACGATTTCACCGTTCCCGCAGCCGACGGGAGCCCATACCCCCTCGCGCAGCATCGCGGCGAGGTGCTGCTCATCGTGAACACGGCCTCGCGCTGCGGCTTCACCCCGCAATATGCCGGGCTGGAGACGCTGTGGCGGTCGCATCGCGACGCGGGCCTGACGGTCCTGGGCTTCCCCTGCAACCAGTTCGGCGCGCAGGAGCCGGGGGATGCCGCCGAGATCGCCAAGTTCTGCTCGCTGACCTACGATGTCAGCTTCCCGGTGCTCGGCAAGGTGGCAGTGAACGGCCCGGAGGCCGAACCGCTGTTCGACCACCTGAAACAGGCCCGCTCGGGCCTGTTCGGGACGAAAGCGATCAAGTGGAACTTCACCAAGTTCCTGGTCGGCCGGAACGGACAGGTGATCGCCCGGTTCGCGCCCTCGGCAAAGCCGGCCTCGCTGGAGGGGAAGGTGCGGGCGGCACTGGCCCAGCCAGCGGGTTGAGGCGTCGGCGCGACTATCGCCACCGTCCTCGTGAACGGCCGGCAGGATTTGTCCACCGCCGCCCGGAGCTTGTTTGACCCGAGTATCCCATCCTCCACCTCATCCTGAGGTGTGAGCGAAGCGGAGGCCTCAGGATGAGGGGAGAGATCGGGATACCCGGTGCTCGGAACGGTCTGCCGAGCGAGATCACGACAGTGATCGGGCGCTCAGACCGGCTCGCCCTCCGCCACACAGCGCGGCTCCGCTGCCAGCCGCAGCAGGCTGCGCAGCGGTGCGATCCGCGACGGGCGCATCGAGTCGCGCAGGATCCCGATTAGGAACCGGGCCTCGGCGATCTTCTCCAGGGTCGAATCCGCGGCGCCGGCGATCAGCGCCTGACGTTCCAGCCGCGACAGGGCCGCGAACAAAGCCTCGCGCGCCGCCTCGTCGTCGGAAGACTGCTTGCTGGCAAGAAGCGCGGCCAATTCGCCGGTGAAACGACTGTCATGGCAAGGATCGGCGCGCATGGATGATCCGACGACTGGAATAGCCCGACCCTAAGTCAATCCTCGCGGCATGTCAGCCGGCTACGCGGTCTCGCGACAGCGAGTCCGGGCATGTTGCGCAAGCGCATCTGCGCAATCCACCCTGCCAGGCGGGCACAGCCGAATGGTCAGACGCTGGCGATCAGCTCGGCCGCGGCCTCGAACTCCGTCCGGCGGATCGCCAGCCGTGCCTCGGCCTCGGCATCCCGGCCCCAGATTGCCGCCTGGTAGGTCTCGTCGACATGGGCCGCGTCCCAGGCCTCGGCCGGGCTGAGGCGGCCGCGCAGGACCGCGAGCGCGATCAGCAGCGAGCCGGTCAGCGTGGTCAGGGTGTGCAGGCCGGCCAGCCGGAACGGGCTCTCGACCGCGGCGACCGCCTCGGACAAAGCCCGCACGGTATCGGGCGGCTGCTCCACATGCATCACGCCCTCGCTGAGGATCACCCGGGCGCCAAAAGTCTCCCGGGCCCAGTCGAGGATCGGGTCCCAGGACGCGGCCTGGGCCGAGACGAGGCGCTCTGGATCCCCGGCGCGATAGGCGAGCAGATCGGTGCCGGCATAGGCGCAGAGATCCTCCACCACGGCGGCGTGCCGGGGGGCGACGCCGTCGATGCTGGTATTGGCCAGCCGGGTCAGCGGCATCCTGGCCGGATCGATCACCGTGTCCTGGGCCGCCCATTCGGCCGCAACCTTCTCGGCGAGCGCCCGGGTCGGCAGGCTCAGCGGGTTGCGGGCGGGGGTGTTCGCCGGACGGCCATCGAGGGTCAGCCGGAACCCGTCCGGGCCCTCGACGAAGCCGGCCTCCTGGTAGAACCGCCGGGGCAGGGCGGGCTTGGCATGGCCGCGGGCCGCCCGCACCGGATCGGGTCGCTCCCCATCGCCCGGTTCGCCGAGCCACTCGTTCGTCACATCGCTCATGGATGCCAGATAGGCGCTTTCGGGTCCGTCGGCGAGCCTCGTCGGAAGTCGCACCGTCATCGCGCGCGCGGAGCGACACAGGATGGGTCGCGTTCTCCGAGCGGTGCGATTCCATGGGTCGCTGCGCTACGCCCGCGATGCCGGCGAAGCGGGCGGGCCCGGAGGCTCCCCCCCGGACAACAGCCCTTCCAGCGCCCCTGCGCTCGACACCACCGTGACCGCCCCCGCCCCGTAGAGGGCCCCGGCCGGGTGATAGCCCCAGCCTACCCCCACGGCGACGGCCCCGGCCGACACACCCATGCCGATGTCGAAGGTGGTGTCGCCGACCATGATGGTCGCCTCGGGGGCGCAGCCGGCCTCGGCCATCGCCTGGAGCAGCATGGTCGGATCGGGCTTCGACGGCGCGTCGTCCGCGCTCTGCGTGGTCACGAACCAGTCGGCCCAGCCGTGATGCGCGATCAGGCGGTCGACGCCGCGCCGGGACTTGCCGGTGGCGAGACCGATCAGCACGTCCTCGCGGGCATGCAGCCGCGCCAGCAGCTCACCCATACCCGGGAACAGCGGCTCCTCGTAGGCGGGATCGACCCGCAGGCGGTTGTAGGCCTGCTTGTAGCTTTCCGAGAGTTCGACGATCGGCCCGTCCTCGCCCACGAGGCGGCGGAACGCCTGCGGCAGCGATAGGCCCACCACCGAGAGCGCCTCGCGCCGGCCCGGGGCCGGCAGGCCGTTCTCCGCGAAGGCGAGCCCCTGGGCCGCCACGATCAGGTGCTGGCTGTCGACCAGCGTGCCATCGACGTCGAAGACAATCAGCTTCATCGCCCGGGCGCGCCCGGCGCGGCGCGGCCGGTCACGGCTTGCGGCCCGGCTGCACCGGCTGGCCGGCGCTCGGCTGCGCCGGCTGGCCGTGCGTGCGCTCGTAGCCGAGTCGGCAGCGGATCAGGAACCGCCGGCGCTTGCCACCGCGCAGCCCGCGCTGGTGCGAGGCGCGGTTGCAGGCCGCGTAGGACCGCCGCCGGCGCTCGGCCCGGGCGCTCGAGGCCGGCCGTTGGGCGGCTTGAGGCTGGGCGGTCGACGGCGCGGGGGAGGGGGCGGGCTGCTGGGACGCCTCGGCGGCGGGGGCGGTCTGGGCCGGGGCGGGCGTGGCCGGTGCCGGTTGGGTCTGCCGGGGCGCGTTGGATGGCGGCGCCGGATTCGCCGGCGCGGCCGGCTTGGCGGCCTCGCCCGGCGCGGCGTAGGCCGCCGGCCCGACGAGGCAGAGGGCGGCGAGGCAGGCCAACGTCGCGAGCTTCATGCGTCAGGGTCTCGAACCGCGGGAAATCGGCCCCGCGGCGGAACGGCGGGTCACGGATCAGCATATGAGGCGAGTCGGCCGATTGCCAAGGCGTGGCGGACGCGAGACCAATGGGCCGCGGGCGGCGCTGCACCGGGATATCGCGGCCCGGCACGCGTGAGAGCCCCATGACCCTCGTCCTGCTCCCCGGCTTCATGACCGATCCCGACCTCTGGGCGGACATGCTCCCGCGCCTCGCGCCGCTCGGCCCAGTCTTGCACGGCGACCTCACCCGCGACCCCGGCATCGACGCCATGGCACGGCGCGTCGCCGCGGGGGCGCCCGAGCGATTCGCGCTGATCGGCTTCTCGATGGGCGGCTACGTGGCGCGGGAGATCGCCCGGCTCGCGCCGGAGCGGGTCCGGGCGCTCGTGCTGATCGCCACCTCGGCCCGGGCCGACACCCCGGCCCAGGCGAGGCGGAAGGCGGCGGCCGTGGAGAACGTCCGTCGCCAGGGATTTTCGGGGCTCAGCCGGGCCGCGATCCTCGGCTCGGTCCATCCGGACCGGGCCGGCGACGCGGTGCTGATCGCCCGCATTCGCGCGATGGGCGACCGGCTCGGCGGCGAGGTGTTCCTGCGCCAGGCCGGTCAGGCCCGGACCAGCGACCTGGACCGGCTCGGCGCGATCGCCTGCCCGACCCGGGTGGTGGCCGCCGCCCAGGACAGCCTGCGCAGCCCCGACGAGGCGCGGGAACTTCAGGCCGGCATTCCGGGCGCCACCCTGACGGTGATCGACGGCTCCGGCCACATGCTGCCGATGGAGGCCCCCGATGCTCTGGCGGAGGCCATCGTGCCGTGGCTCCGGGCTCAGCTCTCCGGCGCCTCGACGATCGGGTCGTAGCGGGAGGCGTCGAAGCCCAGGAGGTTCCAGCTCTGGGCCATGTGCGGCGGCAGCGGGGCGCTGACATCCACGGGCCGACCGGTGCGCGGATGCGGGATCACGATCCGGCGGGCGAGCAGGTGCAGCCGGTTCTGGATGCCGCCGGGCAGCTCCCAGTTCTCCACCGAGAAGTATTTCGGGTCGCCGACGATCGGGTGGCCGATATGGGCCGCGTGGGCGCGCAGCTGGTGGGTCCGCCCCGTGACCGGCTTGAACGACAGCCAGGACAGCTTCTGGGCGGCCTGATCGACCATGGCGTAATAGGTGAGTGCGTGGCTCGCGCCCTCGTCGCCGTGTTTGGCGACCCGCATGCGCGCGTCGGCATCGGTCGGCTCGTCCTTGGCGAGGTAGGTCGAGACCCGCCCCTGCCGCACCCGCGGCACGCCCGCGGTGAGCGCCCAGTAGATCTTTCGCGCCGCTCGCGAGCGGAAGCTCTTGGCGAGCGTCGCAGCCGCCAGCCGTGTCTTGGCGATGATCAGGCAGCCGGCCGTATCCTTGTCGAGCCGGTGGACGAGACGGGGCTTCTGGCCGTCCGGCCCGGTCAGCGCCGCAAGCAGCCCGTCGACGTGGCGGACCGTGCCCGACCCGCCCTGGACCGCGAGGCCGAAGGGCTTGTTGAGGATCATCATGTCGGCGTCCTCGTAGAGGATCAGCGAGCGGATGAACTCGGCATCGTCCTGCTCCCGGGCGGCGCTGCGCGGGCGTTCGGTCGGCTGGTCGAGGCGCAGCGGCGGGACGCGCACGCTCATGCCCGGCTCGAGCCGGTCGTTGGGCTTGGCGCGCTTGCCATCGACCCGCAGCTCGCCCTTGCGGACGATGCTCTGGACCCGCGTGAAGGGCAGCAACGGGAAGCGCGCGGTGAGGAAGCGGTCGATGCGCATGCCCGCCTCGTCCGGCTCGACCGTCAGGGTCTGCACCCCGGAGGCGAGGGTCGCGGAGGCGGCCGCGCGCTGCTCGCGCCGGGTCTGGCCGGCCGGCGGGGCCGACGGCTCGGGCCGCGGCTCGGCAGATTTGGGCTGCGCCTTCGCGGCTGGCCTGACGCTGGGCCGCGGCGGCGCCTTGCGCGGGGGCGGCGCATCCTTGCGCTCGTCCCGGGCCGGCCGGGGCTTCGGCTTCGCGGCAGCCGCCGCGGCTGCGGCGACGGCGTGAGGCGTGCCCGCCGCGGTCCAGGGATCGCGCGCGCCGGCATCGTCGCCGCGGTTGCGGGCGGCGCGCTCGGCGGCGTCGCGGGCACTGGTGCGCGGGCCGGTGCGGGCGCGCTCGCCATACGGCTGAAACTTACCGGCCGGGGGCTTGCGCCCCTTCGGGCCGCCGCGTGGGGGTGGTCGTGTCGTCATGATTCCGCCAGCACCCGTCTCCGCTTCGGACGGAACGTCCGGGCGCATCGGCCGCGGCGTCGCGGAGGACCCGGACCGATGGGGTCGCCCGGCTCTAGCATCGCGGGGGCGCAGCGGCAAAGGCGGTGGTGGCCGGCGCCACAACCGTCAGTACTTGAGACCGGTGTCGCACAGCACCGTGACGGCGACGGCGTCCGCCGGCAGGCGGCCCGAGGCGAGCAGGGATGCGGCGGCGCAGACATTGGCGGCCGCCGAGTAGCCGACATGCAGGCCCTCCCGCGTCGCCAGCAATCGGCGCCAGTGCGCGGCCTCGTCGTCGGACACCGCGAGGGCCAGATCCATGAGCCCGGGCTCCCAATGGGGCGGCACGCTGCCGTAGCCCGTCCCCTGTAGGAGATGGCGCGGCTCGACGACGGGCTCGCCCGCCAGCGGCCGGCAGCCCTCGGGCTCCACCGCCGCACAGACGATGCGCGGATCACGCGCCCGCAGCGCCGCCGCGACCCCGAGGAAGGTCGCGCCCGTTCCCACCGACGCAACCCAGGCCTCGATCCGCCCGCCGCATTGCGCCCAGATCTCCGGGCCGGTCGTATCCCGGTGGATCGCGACGCCTTCCGGGGCGTGAAACTGGTCGACGTAGAAACCGCCGCGCTCCCGGGCGACCTGCCGCGCCGCCTCGGCGGCGGCCGCGACATCGGCCCCGGTCACCTGTCCCGGCACCCCGTCGACCTGCGGGACCAGCACGACCTCCGCCCCGAGCGCTTCCAGCATCCGCGCCCGCTGCGGGCTGTTCCCGGCCGAGAGGGTGACGACCAGCGGGTGCCCCAGCGTGGCGCAGGCCACGGCCAGGCCGGCCCCCATATTGCCGCTCGACATCTCCACGACCGGGGCGGCCGGGGCGAGCCGCCCATCCGCCCGGGCGGCGCGCAGGATCGCGCAGGCCGCCCTGTCCTTGACGCTTCCGCCGGGCTGCATGAACTCGGCTTTCGCCAGGATGCGACCCGGTCCGGGATGGACGCGGTCGAGGGCGATCAGGGGCGTGCGGCCGATGAGATCGAGGGCGGACGCGGCGATGGTCGATGGCACGGACGCGGACTCGGCGCGGGTGATCACACCGCACAGCCTAGCAGCGGCTCCAAGGCCCCGACAGGGCCGGGAACGAGGACGCGCGATCGCGGCTACGGCCGCCCCTCGGCAAGAAGCCGCGCCTTGAGCCCGACCGGGTACAGATCCGGCCCACCCGCGCGATCCAGTTCCTCCAGATCGCACCAGCGGGCGATGCAGGGCGTGCCGCAATCCTCGTGGAAGACCACCCGCTCCTGCCTATCGAGCGCGCTCGGCGGCAGCGCGACCGGGAACAGGAACAGCACCTCGTGCCCCGGGCTGCCCTCGTGTGTGTACAGGTTCTCCATCACGAACGGGGCACCGAGAACCCGCACGGTGAGGCCGAGCTCTTCCCGGAACTCCCGCACGAGCGCCGCCTCCGCCGGCTCGCCGAACCCGACGCTGCCCCCGAGGGGGCGCACGCCCTTGAGGCCCCCGTCATCGGTATAGACCTCGGCAACGAGCAGCCGGCTTCCCCGCCAGGGCAGGCCGAGCGCCTTCACGCGAATCTCCGAAGGGGGACGCCAGACATGCATGGGGCTCGGTATTCCGCGTCGCCGAGGGGCGCAACGGCCTGCACTGGCCTCCAGAGCGCCAAGCTGCGCCTGTGCCGTGTCGGACATGTCCGACACGGCACAGGCGAGGCTTTCATGGAGTGGCGCGTTTCGACGTTCCGGCCGGCGCGCACCGTGCCCGCCGTCGAACCTGGGATCGTCCCAGCGGCTCAGGACGCGTTATCCGCGCCGCTGATGACGAATCTCACCCGATCGCGTAAGCGCGCTTGACGATCGGTTCGGGCCGATCGACCGGCTCCTGGACCCGCGGCGCGGCCGCGAGTTCGCTCTGGATCTCGGCCTGGTGCTTGCGCGCCTTGGCGATCTCGAAGCGCGTCTGCAGCTCCATCAGCGTTTCCATGCTGCACCCGAACACCGCCTCGATGCGCAGGGCCAGCTCCGCCGTGAGTGCCGTCTTCTCGTTGAGGAAGTCTGACAGCGCCTGACGGGTCACGCCGAGCAAGCTGGCCGCGGCCATGACGGTCAGGTTGCGCGCCTCCAAAATGTTGCGCCGCACGAACCCGCCCGGATGACCCGGATTTTCCAGTTGATACGTGATACTCATCGCGTCCCCCTTGTATATCTCAGCACTAGACCATCGGTCATAAAAACGTCTCGCACGTACTTTGAGATGACCCTACCTCATTTCTCTACGATCTTTGCCGATATACGCAGCAGACTACCAGTGGTTCCACCGTCAACGATTCTATGTAATCCGTGATGATGTTCGTCATCACGCAAATTATTCTGAGATTAATTGTTTCATTTTGACAATAAATAGCAACAGTATCCGATGATATCCGCCAGAAATACACTGCTGAATTTCAAAAGAATTTTCATCCTGACCCGCGCCTAGCAAGCCCGCCAAGGCCCCCGACGTCCAGCCGGTCGTCCAGGCCGGTGCGGAAGGGACCTGCACACAACCGAAGATATCCAGACGCTTGACGTCCCGGCAGCACACGGCCAAGCTGATCCCCGACGGTTCCCCTCGGGGATCAAAAGGGAACGCGGTGAGGGGTCTTCCCCGATGCCGCGGCTGTCCCCGCAACTGTAAGCGGTGAGCCCTTCACCACCACGTCACTGGGTTTCGGCCCGGGAAGACGGTGCGAGGGCGGCGACCCGCGAGCCAGGAGACCTGCCGTCAGCCGTGGTCACACGCGAAACGCGCCGGGCGGGGTGTCCTGGCGGGTGTCGAGACGGCCTCGCGCCAGCGGGGTCGGCGAGACCTTGTTCGCGGTGACGTGCCACAGCAAGCGCGCCCGCGTTCCGGTTCCCGATGTCCTCCCTTGTCGTGCCGATCTCGGCCGCGTTTTCGCGCGGCCCGATCCTCAGCCCCTGCGCTCGAAGCGCGCAAGACCCGGCCGACACGGATAGCAATGTTATAACATTGCTTATAGGACATCCGGGCCGGCGGCCGCCGCGCATGGATCCACGCACGCCATGTCCCGACCAAAAAATCCTCTCCGCAGCCGGCGCGCGCCGCTCTGCGGAGCCCTCCTCACCCTCTTGGCGAGCCCGGCCGCGTCCCAGGAGAGCGTCGCCCTCGATCAGCTCTCCGTCGAGGGGGAGGGCGGCGTCAGCCTGACCCGGGCCGCCCCGACCGGGCTGAACCTGCGCACCCCCGACCGGACCGCGAGCCGGCTCGGCCTGACACCGCTGGAGACGCCCGCGAGCGTCGACATCGTGTCCGGCGAGACCGCGCGGCTGCGCGGCCAGGACACGATCGCCGAGGCGGTGACGCAGGACGCGACCGGCATCACCACGATCGCGGCGCCGGGCAACGGCAACGGCGCGTTCACCGCCCGCGGCTTCGCGGGGCCGAACTCGATCCAGCAGCTCTACGACGGCACCCGCTTCTATGTCGGCGCCAACACGGTCACGTTCCCGTTCGACACCTGGAACGTCGAGCGCATCGAGGTGCTGCGCGGGCCGTCCTCGGTGCTCTACGGCGACGGCGCCATCGGCGGCGTCATCAACGTCGTGCCCAAGAAGCCGGTCTTCGTGCCGATCAACGTGGCCCGCGCGGTGATCGGCACCGACGGCGTTGCGCGGCTCGCGCTGGATTCGGGTGGGGCGCTCGGCCGGGAGGAATTCGGCGAGACCTTCGCGTATCGCCTGAACGTCAGCGGCAACCGTGCGGACGGCTGGATCCGGCCCGAGGGCGATTTCCGCAACCTCGCGGTCTCGGCCGCCCTGCTGTTCCAGCCGAGCCCGGACCTCGCCTTCACGGTGAGCCACGATCTCGGCTACCAGGAGCCGGCGCGCTACTGGGGCACGCCCCTGGTCGAAGGCAGAATCCCGGACCTGATCCGGTTCAACAACTACAACGTCCGCGACGCGAAGATCACCTGGGCGGATAACTGGACCCAGTTCAAGACCGAGTGGACGCCCTCGGCCGACATCATCGTGCGCAACACCGCCTATCGGCTCACCAGCCGGCGGCACTGGCTCGATACCGAGCAATACAGCTACAATCGCGGGACGGGACTGGTCGATCGCGGCGATTACCTCGAGATCTATCACAGCCAGGAACAGGTCGGGAATCGCCTCGACGCCAGCGTCAAGGGCAGCCTGTTCGGCCTGCCGAACGCGTTCGCGGTCGGGTTCGACGTGAACCACATCGACTTCCGCCACACGAACAATTTCTACTTCGACCAGATTACCAGCGTGCCGCTGACCGGTTACGATCCGGGCTACTTCCCGCAGAACGGGCGGGCGCGGCCGGCCTACGCCACGCAGACCAGCCAGGCCTCGGTCTTCGCCGAGGACCGGGTGATCCTGTCCGACAAGCTCTCGTTCCTCACCGGCATGCGCCTCGATGTGCCGACGCTCCAGCGCGAGGATTTGCAGAGTGGATCGCAGTTCGAAAAAACCTACCGCGCCCTCGGTTACCGGTTCGGCCTGGTCTACAACCCGACGCCGGACAGCGCCCTCTACGCGCAGTACAGCTTCGCCACCGACCCGGTGAACAGCCTCATCACGCTCAACCAGTCGCTGGCGGGATTCCAGCTCGCCACCGGCACGCAGGTCGAGATCGGCGCCAAGGGGCTGGCCTTCGACGGCGCCCTCGAATGGACGGTGGCCGGCTACCGGATCGTCAAGGACAACCTGATCTCCGCCGTGCCGGGCCAGCCGACCCTGTCGACCCAGGTCGGGAGCCAATCCTCGCAGGGCTTCGAGCTGGCGCTGGGCTGGCACTTCGCCCCGGGCTGGCGGCTCGACGGCAACCTCGCGCTGCTGCACGCGCAATACGACGCTTTCGACCAGAGCGTGAACGGCGCCACCGTCTCGTATGCCGGCAACCAGCCGATCGACGTGCCCGAGCGCGTCGCCAATTTATGGCTGACCTGGGACGTCTCCCGGGACTGGACCGCCCGGGTCGGGCTCCAGAACGTCGGCCAGGTCTACAGCGACTTCGCGAACACGGCCCGACGACCGGCCTACAACCTGGTCAACCTCGTGCTCGACCATCAGGTCACGGTGGATTCGCGCCTGAGCCTGCGGGTCTACAACCTGTTCGACAAGGTCTACGCGATCAGCGGCAACGCCGTGAACGGCGTCGGCACCAACTGGCTGCTGGGCCGGCCGCGCTCGGTGGAGCTCGCCTACACGGTGGCTTGGTGAGGCGCTGGATCGGACAGGCGGTCCGACGCTGGCTGCTGCTGTTCCACCGCTGGGCCGGGATCGCGACGGCCCTGTTCTTCGCGCTCTGGATCGGCTCCGGGCTGGTGATGCTCTACGTGCCGTTCCCGGTGCTCACGCCGCCTGAGCGCCTCGCACGCCTCGCGCCGATCGCCTGGGGCGAGGTCGCGGTCGCGCCGGATGCGGCGCTCGCGGCCGGCGGCATCGCGGGCGTGCCGGCGGCGTTTTCCCTGGAGATGCGCGGCGCCGAGCCGGTCTACCGGATCACCGGCCGCGACGGGGCGCGAGCGACGGTCTCGGGTCGGACTGGCACGCGGCTCGGCCCGGTCGACGCGGAGGCGGCCCTGCGGCTCGCCGCCGGGGACCGGCCGGGCGCCCGCGTCGAGCCGGTGGAGCGGGACCAGTGGACCGTCACCGCCCGCTACGACCCGCTCCGGCCGTTCCACAAGATCGCGCTCGGCGATCCCGCAGGGATCGAGCTCTACGTCTCGCAGGTCACCGGCGAGATCGCCCTCGACACGACCCGGTTCGAGCGCGCCTGGAACTGGCTCGGCTCGGTGCCGCACTGGATCTACCTGACACCTTTGCGCGCCCGGGCAGAGCTGTGGCGCACGGTCCTGCTCTGGCTCTCGGGGCTCGCCGCCCTGAGCGCGCTCAGCGGCCTCGCCATCGGGATCTGGCGCTTGCGCCTGCGCCGCCGCTACGCCAGGGGCGCCGTGACGCCCTATCGCGGGCTGGCGCGCTGGCACCACCTGTTCGGCCTCGCGGGCGGGCTCGGGCTCGGGGCGTTCATCGTGAGCGGCTGGATCTCCATGAACCCGAACCGCTGGTTCGCGTCGAGCATTCCGCCCGCGGGGCTGAGCGCCGCCTATGCCGGGACGCCCGGCGCCATCGGCGTCGATGCCGGTCGGCTCCCCGATCTCGCCGGACTGGACGCCCGGTCCCTGCACTTCACCGCCCTCGGCGGCCGCTGGTGGCTGGTCGCCGAGACGCCGGTCAACCTGCACGTCCGCTCCCCCGACGGTGCCCCCGGTCCCGACACCGCTACCCTGGCGAAGGCCGCCGGCGCGGCGATTCCCGACGGGCACCTCCGGGCGGCCCGGGAACTCGCCGATTACGACGCCTACTGGTACCCGCACGGGGCGGACCCGCGGCCCCTGCCGGTTCTGCGCCTGCGCTTCGACGACCGGGCCGCCACCTGGCTCTACATCGACCCGCGCGACGGCACGATCCTCCAGCGCCTCGACCGCTCGGGCCGCATCAACCGCTGGCTGTTCGACGCCCTCCACCGCCTCGACCTGCCGATTCTGACCGGCCGTCCCGCTCTGCGTGACGCCGCGCAATGGCTCCTGAACCTGCTCGCCGCCGGGATCGCGCTTACCGGCCTCGCCGCGGGCTGGAGAAGGCTGGGCCGGCGTTTCTCGACGCGGGTTCGGTGAGCGGAGGCGCGTGATAGCTCAGCAACCCCCACCGCCATTCTAGGCCCGCGACGCGGAGTTCGGACTGAACAGCCATAGATTTGTTGCCGCCCGCCCTGTACGGGCGGCATGGCTAGCCTTGTGACATGGACCTCCCGTCAGCTCACCAAGCTGCTCGCAGATGAGCGGAAAAACCCTGGGCGCTTGCGCCGGGGCGGACATCATGAGTGCGGCGCGGACAGCCCCCGGCGGCGACCGTAATGCTGGCGCGCCGACCCAACGCCAGAATATGCGTCGCTTCAAGCCGGGGCGAAGACGTGGAATGATGGATTTCGAGGGCTGTTTTCACCCGCCATTTTTGCCGAGCACAGTTCGATGACCGAAAAAGACGCCGCCGCGATCCGCTGGCTGGAAGGACAGGAGGGCGCGATGCTGGCCCTGCTCGAGGAGCTGGTGAACATCGATTCCGGCTCCTACGACAAGGCCGGGGTCGATGCGGTGGGCGCCCGCATCGCGTTCTTCCTGGCCGAGCACGGCGTCTCGGTCACCACCATCCCGGTGGAGGATTACGGCGACGCGCTCAAGGCCCAGGTCGCCGGGTCCGGGGGGGCCAACCGGCCGATCGTGCTGATGGGCCACCGCGACACCGTCTTCCCGAAGGGCGAGGTCGCCCACCGGCCGTTCCGGATCGCGGAGGGCCGCGCCTACGGGCCGGGTGTCGCCGACATGAAGGCCGGGCTAGTGATGAACGCCTTCGTGCTGGCGGCCTTCCACAGAGCCGGCGGCGCGCCAGTGCCCCTGGTCGGCCTGTTCACCAGCGACGAGGAGATCGGCTCGCCGGCTTGCCGGCCGATCATCGAGGAGACTGCCCGCGGCGCCCGCGCGGTGCTGAACGCAGAGCCCGGCCGCCCGACCGGCAACGTCGTCACCGGCCGCAAGGGCGGCGTATTCATGCATCTGGAGGTCCTGGGCAGGGCCGCCCATTCCGGCGGCAACTACGCCGAGGGGCGCAGCGCCATCGGGGCGCTCGCCCACAAGATCATCGCGCTCCACGCGATCACCGATCTCGACCGCGGCATCACGGTGAATGTCGGGCTGATCTCGGGCGGCCAGTCGGTCAACACCGTGGCGCCCCGGGCGATCTGCGAAATCGACCTGCGCTACGTCGCCCCGCCCGACCGTGACGACGCCATGAACCGGATCGCCGCGATCGTGGCCGACACGCATGGGCCCGAGACCCGCGCGCAGCTGACCATCAAGGGCGAGTTCCTGCCCCTGGTGCAGGACGAGGGCTCGCGGGCGCTGTTCGAGACCTACGCGCGGGTCAGCGCGCAGCATGGCGCCCAAATCACGGGCGAGTTCGCCGGCGGCTGCGCCGATTCCGGCTTCACCGCAAGCGTCGGGTGCCCGACGCTCTGCGCGGTCGGCCCGGTCGGCGGCAAGGCCCACTCGCCCGAGGAATATCTCGAGGTCGCGAGCCTCGTCCCGCGGGCGCGGGCCATCGCCGAGACCGTCGCGGCGGCCGCGACGGCTTGAGGCGCCGGCTTTCCGGACCGCGTTCAGCCGTCCACCAGCGCCAGGGCGGCGTCGGTGTAGCGGCGGCCGCTGACCGCCTCGGGCGGCATCGCGGCATCGATCGCGGCGAGGTCGTCCGCACTCAGCGCGATCTCCGCGGCGGCGGCGTTCTCCTCGAGGTGCCGGATCTTGCGGGCGCCCGGGATCGGCACGATGCCGTCGCCCCGGTGTAGCACCCAGGCTAAAGCGAGCTGCGCGGGCGTGACGCCCTTGTCGGCCGCCAAGGTCGCCAGCGCGTCGATCAGCCTTTGATTGGCCGCGAGGTTCTCCGCCTCGAAGCGCGGCAGGGTCCGGCGGAAATCGTCGACCGCGAGGCTGCCGCGGTCGCGGATCGCCCCGGTGAGCAGGCCGCGCCCGAGGGGGCTGTAGGGGACGAAGCCGATGCCGAGCTCGACGCAGGTCGGCAGCACCGCGGCCTCCGGATCGCGGCTCCACAGGGAATACTCGCTCTGCACCACGGCGATGGGATGGACCGCGTGGGCGCGCCGGATCGTGGCGGCGCCGGCCTCGGACAGGCCGAGCGCCCGCACCTTGCCGGCGCGCACGAGATCCGCCATCGCGCCGACCGTGTCCTCGATCGGCACCGCCGGATCGACCCGGTGCTGGTAGAACAGGTCGATGACCGCGACGCCAAGGCGCCGCAGCGAGGCGTCGCAGACGGCGCGGACATGCTCGGGGCGGCTGTCGACGCCGACGATCCGGTCCCGGCCCTGGCCGGTCTCGGTGATCTTGAAGCCGAACTTGGTGGCGATGACGACCCGATCGCGGAACGGCGCCAACGCCTTCCCGACCAACTTCTCGTTCTCGAACGGGCCGTACATCTCGGCGGTGTCGAAGAAGGTGATGCCACGCTCGACCGCCCAGTGCAGCGTGGCGATGGCCTCCGCCTCCGGCTGGCCGCCATAGGCGTAGCTCATGCCCATGCAGCCGAGGCCGATGGCGGAGACGGAGAGTTCGGAACCGAGTCGACGCTGCTGCATGTGATTCCCCCGTGAGTCCCCAGGCCGAAGCCGCCGGGACTCTGCGCAGAGGGCCGCGATAGGATAATACGTATTTGACGGCGCAACCTGTCCTATCCGGTTCAACAGTGAGACGCACCGACCTTCCCGCCCTGGCGATCTTCGCCGCCGTCGCGGCGCGCCGCAGCTTTCGCGGGGCGGCCCGCGATCTCGGCCTGTCCGTGTCGGCGGTGAGCCACGCGATCAACGGCCTGGAAGCGAGCCTGGGCATCCGGATCCTGGCTCGGACCACGCGCAGCGTCGCGCCGACCGAGGCCGGCCGGCGGCTGCTCGCGGGGCTCGAACCGGCGCTGGCGGCGATCGACGAGGCGGTCGAGGCCGCCACCGCCTCGCAGAAGCGGCTCTCGGGGACCCTGCGCTTCTCGGTTCCGCACTCGGCCGCCGAGATGCTGATGCTGCCGCTCGCGGCGTCGTTCACCCGCGCGCATCCCGATGTCGCGATCGAGATCCGGGCTCAGGACGACCTGCGCGACATCGTGGCCGAGGGGTTCGACGCCGGCGTCCGCTTCGAGGAGAGCCTGGAGCGGGACATGATCGCGGTGCCGCTCGGCCCCGCCCAATGCGCGGCCATCGTGGCGGCGCCGTCCTATCTCGCACAGCGTCCACGGCCGCTCACGCCGCAGGATTTGCACGAACACATCTGTATCAACCGGCGTTTCGCCGGCGGCGCCCTGTTCCGCTGGGAACTCGAGAAGGACGGCGCGGCCGTGGCCGTCTCGGTCTCGGGAAACCTGATCCTCGACGATATGCGGCTGGTCGCCGAGGCGGCCCGGATGGGCGCCGGCCTCGCCTACCTGTTCGAGGCGCAGGTGAGTGACGACCTCGCCTCCGGCCGCCTGGTCCGCATGCTGGAGGATTGGTGCCCGCGCTTCCCCGGCTTCTTCCTCTACTACCCGAGCCGCCGGCTGATGCGGCCGGTGCTGCGGGCCTTCCTCGATGCCGTGCGGGCCGAGGGGTGGGCGCCCGGGCGCCAGGGGCGGTTGTGTGAGCGCACCGCCCCCGAGCCACCTCACGCGGCGGTGCGGTAGCGCTCCGCCGGCTGGACCTGGCCAAGATTGGGGATCATCGCGGTCCGCGCCCGATCATAGGCGTCCCACTGCGCAGCATCGGGCAGGGGCGGGATGGTGACGGTCTCACGTCGGTCGAAGCCGGCGAGCGCGGCGTCGACCAGAGCGCCGGTCTCCATGACCGCCGGCAGGGCGTTCACGTCGATGCCGGCGCGCTGCCAGATCTCCGTCCGGGTCGCGGCCGGCAGGACCGCCTGCACGTAGACGCCCTTCGGCCCGAGCTCGATGTGGAGCGCCTGGCTGAGATACTGCACGAAGGCCTTGGTGGCACCGTAGACCGCCATGCCGAATTCCGGGGCGAAGCCGACCACCGAGCCAATATTGACGATGGTGCCGGTGCCTTCAGCCGCAAAGCGCGGGGCGACCGCGGCGGCGAGGCGGGTCAGGGCCGTGACGTTGAGGGCGATCAGGTTGCTGATTTGATCCGGGCCTTGGCCGACGAAGCTGCCGTTCAACGCGGCGCCGGCATTGTTCACCAGCACGCCGATCCGGGCATCCGCGCGCAGGCGCGTCTCGACCGCGGCGAGGTCAGCCGGCTGGGTCAGGTCGGCCTGGACGATGTCGACCGCGACGCCGGCCTCCCGGCGCAGGCGCTCGGCCAGGGCCTCGAGGCGGTTGGCGTCCCGGGCGACGAGGACGAGGTCATGGCCGCGCCGGGCGAAGCGGTCGGCGTAGACCGCGCCGATGCCCGAGGAGGCGCCGGTGATCAGGATGGCAGGCTTGCTGGACATGGGGGAGATCCCTATCTCTAAACATGATCGCTATCATGTAATGCAAACATGATGGCGATCATGAATGGGGTCAAGCCGACCCTGTCCCAGAGGCGTGAGATTGCGCACATGAAGGTCAGCCGCGAGCAGATGGGCGAGAACCGGCGTCGGATCCTCGACGCGGCCGGGCGGCTGTTCCGCGACCGCGGCTTCGAAGCCGTGACGGTCGCGGAGGTAATGCGAGAGGCCGGCCTCACCCATGGCGGGTTCTACGGCCATTTCCGGTCGAAGGACGATCTGATCGCCGCCGCGCTGGCCGAACTCGTGGTGGCGTCGGAGCCGGGGCCCCTGGTGCTGCGGGCTTTCGCGGCGCGCTATCTCAGTCCCGCCCATCGCGACGATCCGGCGAGCGGCTGCCCGGTGGCGGCGCTCGCCAGCGACACGATCCGGCAGGCGCCGGAGGCTCGGGCGGCGATGACCGAGGGCCTGCGCCGGCAGATCGCCCGGCTCGCCGACGGTGCCGCGGGGGCCGAGGGCGCCCGCCAGGCCGCGATCGGGAGCTGGGCCGCCATGGTCGGGGCGATGATCCTGGCCCGGATGAGCGACGATCCGGCGCTCTCCGACGAGGTCCTGGCGCAGACCCGTGCCTGGATCGACCGGGCCTTACCCTCCACGTCGGCCGAGTGAGCCGGCGCGTGCAGGGGCCCGGATGGGGCACAGGGGCGGCAAGTTCAGCACCCGCTTGCGCAGCGGGGCCGCATCGATCAGTTTTCAGGCATCCAGCGGGCCTCGAAGCTGGATCTCGAGCAAGAAACCGCCCCGTCCGTGCATCTCCTGATCGTCGACGACCACCCGCTGTTCCGTGATGCCATGGCGGCCACGATCCGCCTGGCCCATCCGGACGCCGTCCTGCACGAGGCCGACGGGATCGAGCCCGCCTGCGCGGTGCTGGCCGAGAACCGCAGCATCGACCTCACGCTGCTCGACCTGTCCATGCGGGGCGTCACCGGCTTCGACGGGTTGATCACGATCCGCGCCCGCTTCCCGCGCATCCCGATCCTGATCGTGTCCGGCCACGAGGATCCGCGCATCGTCCGCGAGGCCCTGCAGCACGGGGCTGCCGGCTTCGTGCCCAAGGCGATGGACAAGACCACCCTGACCCGGGCGATCACCGAGGTGATGAGCGGCGCCCTGTTCCTGCCTCCCGGCCTCGCCGACGCGAGCGCGCCGGCGCCGCAGGCCAAGAAGAAGCCCCTGGCCGAGCGCCTCGCCCGGCTCACGCCGCAGCAATTGCGCGTGCTGATGATGATCCGCCAGGGCAAGCTGAACAAGCAGATCGCCCACGAGTTGCAGGTCGGCGATTCGACCGTGAAGGCCCATGTCTCGGAGATCCTGCGCAAGCTCGAGGTGATTAGCCGGACGCAGATCGTGATCGACACGGCGGCCCTGGATTTCGACCAGATCCACAACACCCATCCGGCCTGACGGACGGGATTCCGCCGCCAGGACAGTTTCCCGTCAGCCGTCATCCCCGGCGAGACGCCCGACCAGCGCCCGGATTTCGGCGCGGTCCATCGGCGCGACATCCACCGAACGGTGGATCGACAGGCCCTCGATCATGGCATCCAGCACCCTGGCGGTGTCGGCCGAGAAATGCTGCCGCAGGGCCGCGCGGCTCTTCTCCATCCAGGCCTGCATCACCAGGCGCAGCGGCGGATTGCGGGCCGCGAAGGCGTAGAGTTCGTAGCTCAACAGCATGGTCCGGGGCGTCGCCCAGCTGTCGTCGACGACGAGGTCGACCACGGCCTCGCAGGCCTCCGCGCGGTTCGCGGCGGCGGCCAGCCGCTCCGTGAAACGCGCCGAGACCGTGTCTGCCAGCAGGGTGAAGGCCTCGGTCAGCAGCTCGACCAGGCCGGTGAAATGGTAGGTCATCGAACCGAGCGGCACGTCAGCCGCCGCCGCGACCCGGCGATGCGTCGTTCCGGCGACACCGTGCTCGGCGATCACGTCGAGGGTCGCCTGGACGATGCGGGCGCGGCGGTCCGGGTCGTAGCGGCGCTGGGACGGGGGCACACGGAACTCCTGGAAACGATCATCGCCGCCGGGCGACGGTTGGCATCCGCATCCGATGCGTACATATGTACGCATCGCCGGGAGCGCTTGAAAGCGCCGCACCGGCGCCGATGCACGCCAACCGGTACCGGCCCCGCATCGATGCAGCGCGAAGACCGGGAGGATGCCGATGCGGACCGAGCGTGAGAAGATGCTGGCGGGCGAGCTTTACGATGCGCTCGACCCAGAGCTGGTCGCGGCCCGTGCCCGGATCCGGGATCTCTGCCAGGCGCTCAACGCCACGCGCGATACCGAGGAGGAACGCCGCCGCGACCTGTGCAAGCAGATCTTCGGGACGGGTGGCGACACGGTCTGGATGCAGCCGCCGTTCTTCTGCGACTACGGGTCGAATATCGAGCTCGGCGAGCGGGTCTATTTCAATTTCAACTGCGTGGTCCTCGATGTCTGCCGGGTTCGGATCGGCAGCTTCACGCTGTTCGGCCCGGCCGTTCAGATCCTGACACCGCTCCACCCGTCCAACGCCGCGCTGCGGCGGGTGCAGGAATACGGTAAGCCGATCGAGATCGGCTCGGACGTCTGGGTCGGCGGCGGCGCGCTGATCCTGCCCGGCGTGACCATCGGCTCCCGCACCGTCGTCGGCGCGGGCAGCGTCGTCACCCGCGACATCCCGGACGGGGTGCTGGCCGCCGGGAATCCCTGCCGGGTCATCCGCCCGATCAGCGACGACGAGCGGCAATCCTATGGCTCCGCGCCCTGAAGCGTGACGCCCGCCGGTCTTCCGGACGCCTGAAGCGCTGAAGGGATACGGGTACGGCGCGACCGGGTTGGAGCGACCCCAGCCGCGCAATCAGCCCGGTGCCAAGGAGCAGTCGCACTCGCCGAAGCGTAACGGAGCGCTTTCGGGCGATTCCCGGCGGTGACCGGACCCGGCATGCAGGCACCGCAACCCAGAACTCGCCAAACTCGTTCACGTGCAAATCGATGTTGTGCTATCTATAAGCTTGTGAGCTTAACCGCTCGCGATCGCCTTATCGCGGCGGGAGACCCGGCCCCATGCCGAACGCGGATGATCCCGAGGCGCTGATGCGCCTGCGGCAAGCCTATACCCACGCCCTGCAGACCGGTGCCCGCACCTGGCGGCGCGCCGCCAACGCGGTCGCGGAGGTTCACGGCCTGTCGGACGCCACCGCGTATCCGCTGGTGATGATCGGCCGGCTGGCCGGCGAGCCGCGCCAGAACGTTCTGGCGGAGGCGGTGGGCATTGAGGGGCCGTCGCTGGTGCGGCTCCTCGACCAGTTGGCCGCCGCCGGGCTGGTGGTGCGCCGCGAGGATCCATCCGACCGGCGCGCGAAGGTGATCGCACTGACGGCGAGCGGGCGCGCGATGGTCGCGCGGATCGAGACCGAGCTCGCCACCCTGCGGGCGCGCCTCTTTGCCGAGATCAGCGCTGCGGATCTGGAGGCGAGCCTCCGGGTCTTCGCGGCGCTCCAGGCCCCCATCCGCGATCCGGGCGAGACGACGCGGGAGTCGGCGGCGTGACCCTTCCCGGATGGCGTGACTGGGCCTTTGCCCTCAAGACCTGCGCGGCGGCTCTGCTCGCCCTGTTCCTGGCTCTCTGGATCGACCTGCCGCGCCCCTATTGGGCGGTGGGCACGGTCTACATCACCAGCCAGGTCCTGTCGGGAGCGACGCGGTCGAAAGCGATCTACCGGGTCTGCGGCACCGTGCTCGGCGCCGCGATGAGCGTAGTCCTGGTGCCGAACCTGGTGAACGCCCCGGTCCTGCTCAGCCTCGCCATCGCGCTCTGGGTGGCGCTCTGCCTCTACGTCGCGATCCTCGACCGGACGCCGGCGAGCTACCTGCCGATGCTGGCCGGCTACACCGCGGCCCTGATCGGCTTTCCCGCGGTCGACGACCCGGGGACGATCTTCGACACCGCCGTGGCCCGCGCGGAGGAAATCTCCCTGGGCATCCTCTGCGCCGGTCTCGCGGCCACGCTGGTCCTGCCGCAATCGGCCGCGCCGGTCATCGCCGGCCGCCTCGACCTCTGGCTAGCGGAGGCGCGGGAATGGACGCTCGCCGCGCTGAACGGCGCCCGCGCCCCGCAGGGCGGCGACGACAGCCGGGCCCGGCGCCTGCGCCTCGCCTCGGACGCCATCGCCCTGGACGGGCTCGGGCTCGCCTTACGGAACGAGGCCAGCGGCGCCGAGCGCGCCGCCGCCGCCTTCGCGCCCTTGCGCCAGCACATGCTGATGGTCCTGCCGATCGTCGCCGCGTTGGCTGACCGCGTCTGCGCCCTCGACCGGGCCGGCGCCCTGCCGGCACGGGTCCGGGCACTCCTGTCGGACATCGCGCTCTGGCTGGCGGGGGAGGGGGATTGTGCCGTCCAGGCCGCTCGGCTGCGCGAGCGGGTCGACGCGGTCGAGCCGTCGCTGGGCCGTGCTCCGGACTGGAACACGTTGCTGCTCGCGAGCCTGACGGCGCGGCTGCGCGACGTGATCGACCTGCGGCTTGATCTCCGGGCACTGCGCGGTCACCTCATGGCCGGAACGCCGCCGACGCCGCTGGCCTTCACCTACACGGCGCAGGTCCATCGCGTCCGGCATCGGGATCACGGGCTGGCGGCGCTCTCGGCCTTCGGAGCCTTCGCCAGCATCCTGGTCTGCTGCGCGGTCTGGATCGGCACCGGCTGGCCCGACGGGTCCGCGGCCCCGATGATGGCGGCGGTGACCTGCTGCCTGTTCGCCGCCCTGGACGATCCGGCCCAGCCAATCCTCGGCTTCGCCAACTCGGCCATCGTCGGCGCGATCGTCGCCGGCTGCTACCTGTTCGCGGTCCTGCCGGTGGTGACCACCTACGAGATGCTCGCCCTGGCGCTCGCCCCGCCACTCATCCTGTGCGGGCTGATGATGACCCAGCCCCGGACGATGCCCATGGGGATGGGCGCGGCGGTGAACGGGGCGACGCTGATCGCGCTCCAGAACGGCTACACCGGCGATTTCGCGCCCTTCGCCAATTCGGTGCTCGCCTCGGTGGCCGGGATGTGGATCGCCGCCGTGGTGATCCGTCTGGTCCGGTCCCTCGGGGCGGGCCGGATCGCCCGCCGGCTGCTGCGGATCAACCGGCGCAGCCTGGCCACGGCCGCCGAGGGCGGCGGCGCGGGGCACGGCCTCGAACTCGCCGCGCTGATGCTCGACCGAGTCGGCCTGATCGCCCCGCGTCTGGCCGCGATCCCGGCGGACGATGCCGCGGCGGCCGGCGACCTGCTGGCGGATGTCCGGGTGGGCATCAACCTGGTCGAGGTCCGGCGGGTCCGGCGGCGCCTCGCCAGCGGCGCGCGGCGCGGCATCGACGAGGTCCTCGCCCTGGTCGCGCGGCAGACCCGCAGCCGCGCGGCCGTACCCGGTCCCGAACTGCTCTCCGCCCTCGATGCCGGCCTTGACGCCGTCGCGGCAGCCACGGACTCGCCCGAGCGCAAGGCCGCGCTCATCGGCCTGACCGGTCTGCGCCGGGGCCTCTTCCCGGATGCGCCGGCCTATCGGGCCCCGGCCCCACAGGAGATCGCGGCATGAGGGGCGAATTCGATCTCTACGGCGTGTTCGTGCCGACCCTGGCCCTGTGGATGGTCGCGGCCTTCCTGCTCAGCGTGCCCGTGCGCCGCCTGCTCGCGGCGACCGGCTTCCACCGCCTGGTCTGGCACCGGCCGCTCTTCGACCTCGCCCTCTACGTCCTGCTTCTCGGGGGCGTGATCGTCCTCGCCCATCGGATCCTGTCATGACCCGCCTGCTCTCCCTCGTCGGCCGCCTGGCGGTCACGCTCGGCATGGTCGCCGCGGCGGCGATCGTCGGCCTCGCCCTGTGGGATTATTACATGAACGCCCCCTGGACCCGGGATGGGCGGGTGCGGGCCGACGTGGTCGCGGTGGCGCCCGACGTGTCCGGCCTCGTCACCGAGGTGCTGGTCGAGGACAACCAGAACGTCCGCAAGGGCGACGTGCTGTTCCGGATCGACCCGGACCGGTTCCGTCTCGGCCTGCGACAGGCCGAGGCCCTGGTGGAGGGCCGCAAGGCCATGGCCGAGCAGGCCGCGGCCGACTACGCCCGGTACAACAAGCTCAGCGACGCGGCCGTCTCGCAGCAGAAGGTCGAGGCCGCCCGGGCCACCGACCTTAACGCCAAGGCCGCCTACGAGCAGGCCGTGGCCGACCGCGACCTCGCCAAGCTCAACCTGGAGCGGTCGGCGGTGCGCGCCTCGGTCAACGGCCGGATCGCCAACATGGAGTTGCGCCCCGGCGCCTACGTCACCACCGGCCGGGGCGTGATGGCGCTGATCGACCGCGACACCCTGCGGGTCGAGGGCTATTTCGAGGAGACCAAGCTGCCGCGCATCCGCGTCGGCGCCCCGGTGACGATCCAGCTCATGGGCGAGGGCGACCCGCTGCGCGGCCATGTCGAGAGCATCGCCGGGGGCATCGCCGAGACCGGCCGGACCGACGGCTCGAACCTGCTGGCCAGCGTCAACCCGACCTTCGCCTGGGTGCGGCTCGCCCAGCGCATCCCGGTGCGGATCGCGCTAGACGGCGCGGCGAGCGACCCACGCCTCGTCAGCGGCCGGACCGCCACCGTGGCGATCACCCCCGCGGACGGCAAACCCGACCCGAGCCTGCGCTGGCCCTGGACCGGGTGGCGCGCGGCGCTGGCCCGCTGAACCATTCCGGCGGCGCCGGGGTTTGCCTGCCACGGGATCCGAGCGATCCAGCCAGAGGACCACCCATGCCGAAGACCACACTCGCCCTCGCCGCCGCCCTGACGCTGGCGCTCTCCGGAGCGGCGCTGGCCCAGGCCCCGACCACCGGCGGCGCCGGGCAGGGCAACGTGAACAAGTCCGGCGCCGTGGGCGGCACCGGGCAGGGTTCGCTGGAGCAGACCGCCCCGGCCCGTCCGGGCGCGACGACCGGTTCCACCACCGCCCCGCGGACCGGCACGCCCGGCGCGCCCGCCGGCGGTGGCACGGCGCCGAGCGCCCGCTAAGCCGGCCCAGGCCGATCCCGGGCGGGCCCGGGATCGGCGTTCCGGCTCAGGCGCCGAGGCCGCCGACGCAGAGGTACTTGGTGTTCAGGTAATCCTCGATGCCCTGGTAGGAGCCCTCGCGGCCGAGGCCTGATTCCTTCACGCCGCCGAAGGGCGCCACCTCGGTGGTGATGATGCCCTCGTTGATCCCGACCATGCCATATTCCAGCGCCTCGGCGACCCGGAAGGTTCGGCCGAGGTCGCGGGTGTAGAAGTAGCAGGCCAGGCCGAACTCGGTGTCGTTGGCCATGCGGATCGCCTCCGCCTCGTCGCGGAACCGGAACAGCGGCGCCAGCGGCCCGAAGGTCTCCTCCCGGGCCACCGCCATGTCAGGGGTCGCACCGGTGATCACGGTCGGCTCGAAGAACTGGCCCCCCAGCGCGTGGCGATGGCCGCCGGCGACCACCCGGCCGCCCTTCTCGACGGCGTCGCGGATATGGGCCTCGGTCTTCTCCACGGCTGCCATGTCGATCAGCGGCCCCTGGGCGACGCCGTCCTCGATGCCGTTGCCGACCTTCAGGCGGTTGGCCGCCTCGGCCATCTTGTCCGCGAAGGCGTCGTAGATCCTGTCCTGCACCAGGAAGCGGTTGGTGCAGATGCAGGTCTGGCCGGAATTGCGGTACTTCGCGAGCATCGCGCCAGCCACCGCGCGGTCGAGGTCGGCATCGTCGAACACGATGAACGGCGCGTTGCCGCCCAATTCCATCGAGACCTTCTTCACCGTGTGCGAGGCCTGCTCGAGCAGCACCTTGCCGACCTCGGTGGAGCCGGTGAACGTGATCTTCTTGACCAACGGGTTGCCGGTCATCTCGCCGCCGATGGCCCGGGCCGAGCCGGTGAGAATGCTGACCGTCCCGGCCGGGAAGCCGGCCTTCTCGCACAGCACGCCCCAGGCGAGGCCGGATAGCGGGGTCTGCGAGGCCGGCTTGATCACGATCGGGCAGCCGGCCGCGAGCGCCGGGGCGATCTTGCGGGCGATCATCGAGGACGGAAAGTTCCACGGGGTGATCGCTGCGACCACGCCCACGGGCTCCTTGGTCACGAGGATCTTGCGGTCGCCCCAGGGGGAGGGGATCACGTCGCCGTAGACGCGCCGCGCTTCTTCCGCGAACCACAGCACGTAGGAAGCCGACATCGCGACTTCGCCGCGGGATTCGGTCAGCGACTTGCCCTGCTCGGCGGTGAGGATCTGGGCCAGATCCTCCTGATTCTCGGTGACCAGGGCGGCGAGCTTGCGCAGCAGCACGGCGCGCTCGTTGGCCGTCTTGGCGCGCCAGGCCGGGTAGGCGTCGTGGGCGGCCTGGATCGCCCGGCGGGTCTCGTCGGCACCGGCATTCGGCACCCGGGCGATCAGCGCGCCGGTGGCCGGGTTGGTCACGTCGATCGTGCCGGACCCGGCCTTCGACCATTCCCCGCCGATCAGGCAGGATTCGACCAGGAGGCTGCGGTCCTTCAGGGTGAGTGTGTCGGACTCAGGCATTCAACGGTTCCTTCGGCGGCTGCGGCCTGTCCGGCTGAGACAGTTCCGTCCGCGACTTGAGGGGCGCGCTCTGGGCCGTATTCCTCGCCTGCGCCTCGGCTTTTGTCTCGAAAACATGGGGAGCCAGATCGCGGCTCGCCAACGAGGCGCCGAGTTTCAATCGCAAGAACGCGCTCGTCGTGTAGCGCGAGGCCGTCTCGTAGTATCGGTTCTCCAAATAAGCGATCGCCGAGAAATAGGCATCGCTCACCGTCGGGTCGATCTCGAACCCGTCGTAATTGGCGATCAGGTGGACCCTGCGGCCGATCTCCTGGCAGGCGCGCTCGTATTCGCGCCGCACCAGCTCGACGTCGTTGATGGTCCGGACCTGGAAGCCCTCGAGGTTCGAGAACAGGATGTTGCGCTCCCGGTCGTAGGTGATCCGCTCCGACAGGGAGAGCCCCAGGAGCCAGGGCTCCAGCCCCATCACAGCATCGCGGAACAGCCGCGGATCCATGGGCTTGGGATCCTGCACGATCGGCACGAACCCCATCTGCCCGAGGATGTCCCGCTCGATGTCGATCCCGGGGGCGACCTCGGCCAGTTCCATGCCGGCCTTGGTCCGGCGGAACACGCAGCGCTCGGTCACGTAGAGCACTGGCTGGCCGCGCTCGGCCGCGTAGGCGCCCGAGAACGTCACCTGCTCCACCGCGGCGATGAACTTCCGGGAGCGCCCCTCGGCGACGATCCGGATACCGTCGCCCTCGACCACCACCTCCAACCCGTCGGCCGTGAAGGTGCCGGCGAAGACCAGGCTCTTGGCGTTCTGCGAGATGTTGATGAAGCCGCCCGCGCCGGCGAGCCGCTTGCCGAACCGGCTGACATTGACGTTGCCCTCGGCGTCGCATTGCGCGAGCCCCAGGCAGGCGAGGTCGAGGCCGCCGCCGTCGTAGAAGTCGAATTGCTGGTTCTGGTGGAGCACCGCCGCCGGGTTCAGCGCGGCACCGAAATCGAGCCCGCCCTGCGGCAGGCCGCCGATCACGCCGGGCTCGGCGGTGAGCGTCAGGTAGCGCAGCACCCGCTCCTCGGCGGCCACGGCGGCGACCCCTTCGGGCATGCCGATGCCGAGATTGACCACGCCGCCCGGGGGCAGCTCGAAGGCGCAGCGCCGGGCGATGACTTTGCGGGCATCGAGCGGGATCGGCGGGATCCGGTCGAGGGGCACGCGCTGGCGCCCCGTGAAGGCGTGGTTGTAGGCGGTGCCGTAGGTCTGGCGGTGGTTTTCCGGCTGGCTCAGCACCACGCAATCGACCAGCACCCCGGGCACCTGCACCTCGCGGGGGGCCAGCGAGCCGGCCTCGGCCAGCCGCTCGACCTGGGCGATGACGAAGCCGCCCGAGTTCTTGGCCGCCATGGCGGCGGCGAGATTGTCGAGGGTGAGCGCCTCGCGCTCCATGGTGATGTTGCCGGCCGGATCCGCCGTGGTGCCGCGGATCAGCGCGATATTCACCGGGAACGCCTTGTAGTGCAGCCAGGACTCGCCGCCGAGCTCGACCACGCTGACGAGATCCTCCTGGGTGACGGCATTGAGCTTGCCGCCTTCGAGCCGCGGATCGACGAAGGTGCGCAGGCCCACCTTGGTGATGTGGCCCGGCGTGTGGGCCGCGATCTCCCGGTAGAGATGCGACACGACGCCGAGCGGCAGGTTGTAGGCCTCGATCTGGCCGTCGATCGCCATCTTGGCGAGCTTGGGCACGAGCGCCCAATGGCCGCCGACGACGCGACGCACCAGCCCCGGGATCGCCAGCCGGTTGAGGCCGCGCTCCTTGCCGTCGCCCGGCGCCGCCGCGAACATCAGCCCGAGCCCGTGCGGCCCCTGGCCGGCCTCGAACCGCCGGGCAAGCGCCAGGATCAGCTCGTCCGGTGTGCCGATGCCGACGAAGCCCGAGACCGCGACCATATCGCCGTCCTGCAGGATGGCGAGCGCCTCGTCGGCGCTGACGATCTTGTTCTTCAGGCTGCCCATGCCGTCACCCTCGGAGCCTGGACGTTGAGATCGCCGTCATCGAAGTAGCAGTTGAGCAACCGCCCGATTCCACCCATCCCCCTCATCCTGAGGTGCCGGGCGATCGCAGATCGTTCGGCCTCGAAGGAGCCCTCCAGGGATCGCGGCGGCCTCTGGAGGGCTCCTTCGAGGGCAGCGCTGCGCGCCGCCACCTCAGGATGAGGGGGAGATTTGGATCGGCCACAGGCAGCGAGCCCGCGTCTCGGCGAGCCTCGGACCGCGCCGATCCGATCCGTGGACCATGACACACAGCTACCCACGCGCACCCAGCCAATCGGCGATGCCGGAGCCCAGCAACTTCTGCGCCTTGCCGCCGACGAAGACGCCGACATGGCCGCCCGGCAGGCCGAGCTCGGTGTAGTCGTCGGTGCCGATCCTGTCCTTGAGCGCCTGGGAGGTGGCGGGCGGGATGATGTGGTCGTCCTGGGCGAAGACGTTCAGCACCGGGCAGGCGATACGCTTCAGGTCGACCGTGCGGCCGCCGAGCACGAAGGTGCTCTGGACCAGCTTGTTGTCCTGGTAGAGGTCCTTGAGCCACTGCTTGGCCGCCTCGCCCGGATGGTCCGGGCGGTCGGCGATCCACTTCTCCATGCGCAGGAAGTTCAGGAACTTCTTCTTGTCGTCGAGGGCATCGAGCAAGTCGAGGTTGTACTTCGTCATGGTGCGCATCGGCGTCATCATCGAGAACACCGAGCCCATGAACGCCCCGGGCAGCGAGCCCTGGGCGTCGATCAGGCGGTCGACATCCTCGGGCGACAAGGACCGGGTCCAGACATTGATGAAGCCGTGGCCCGCCCGGGTCTCGCGCGTATCGGCGTGGAAGTCGATCGGCGTGATCGTCAGCACCATCGCGTTGACCCGCTCCGGGTAGAGCGCCGCGTAGCAAGTGGTGAAGACGCCGCCCTCGCAGATCCCGAGGAGGTTGATCTTTTCGCGGCCAGCGGCCGCACCGATGAAGGCGACGCATTCGGCAAGGTAATCGTCGACGTAGTCGTCGATGGTGACGTAGCGGTCGGCCCGGCCGGGATTGCCCCAATCGACCACGTAGAGGTCGAGGCCGAGATTGAGCAGGTTGCGGACCAGCGAGCGGTCCTCCTGCAGGTCGGCCATCGTGTAGCGGCCGATCAGCCCGTAGACGATCAGCACCGGCGGCAGGCCCTTGCTCTCGGCGAGCGGCCGGTAGCGGTAGAGCGAGACCTTGTCCTGGCTCCAGACCAGGTCTTTCGGCGTAGTGGCGATCTGCACGTCGGCGTCGCGCACATCCGAGAACAGCTTGGCCCCCGCGCTGATCCGGCGGCCGAGCTCGGCGACCTCGGCCAGCATCTCCGCGGGGTTGAGCGGAAGCGGCGCGGTCGGAGCCTTCGACGCGTCCCGGCCGGCGGCCCCCTTATCGGTGGTGCCCTTGTCAGCCATGCGCATCCTCCGTTGCCGGCGCGGCGGTGCCGTTCGTCTTGGAGACCCGGGCGGCCTCCCGGCGTTCCCGGCGCAGGGCCCGGACCTCACGGCGCAGCTCGGTCAGGCTCTTGTGCACGTCATCGAGCTCGGCCCGGGTCGGCTGCCCGTAGAAATCCGACAGGAAGGCCGAGAGATCCTGCTGGGCGAGCCGCAGGTCGGTGGATGCCTTCAGCACCACCCGTTGCGAGGCCAGGAACGCCTCGCAACGCTGGACCTCCAGCAGCACGGCGTTGGCGGTCTCGGTCCAGCGGGTCATCATCTCGCGGGCGGAGCTGAAACCCTCGCCGCGCTCGGCGCGGTCGTTGGCCTCCTTGGCGAAGGTGCCGGCTGCCCGGGTCCAGGCGTTGAGCATCACCGCCTGGTGCTCGGCCTGCGCCCGCCGCAGCGCCGCCCAGGCGGTGAACAGCGCGCCGTAGCGCCGCTCGGTTTGCCACAGGTCGGCGAGCTGCGGGCCCTCGGCCATCCGGGTCAGCGCGGCGTCGAACTCGGCCGAGCCGCCGAGCCAGGCCTGCGGGTCGAAGATCCGGGTCAGCACCGCCCCGGCTGTCGGGTCCGGCGCGCCGGCGCCACCCTGCAGCGACGCGGTCAGGGTCTGCGACAGGGCGGTCGCAGAGGCCCAGGCCTGGGCGAGGTGACTCTGCGCCGTGGCGAGGCCGGAGAGATCGGTCTGCGGCGGGTTCGGCCAGGAGAAGCCCGGCGCAGTCCCGGGGGCGAAGAACCCCGCGCCGGCGCGGGTCCAGAACTCGCCCATCGCCTTGAACGCGTCGAACTGGTCCATGACGGCGTCTCTCCCGGCCGGTCCGGCTTCGCGATGCCGGTATGAGCGTTCAAGTCCAGCATATGCCGGTCGGACTCCACCGAGTCCCGATCCGCCCCTCAGCCTTCGGTTCCGGACGATCGGAGATCGTTCGGCCTCAAGGGAGGAGGTCGCGGGTCGGCGGCCCTCCCGGGATCAGGCCGCCGGGCGCACCTCGCCGAGCGCCTCGGCGTAGATCGCGTAGGCGTCGTCGTAGGTGACCTCGCGCGGATTGTTCACGAGGAGCCGCGTCTGCTTCATCGCGTCGGTGGCCATCCGCTCCAGATCCTTCTGGGCCACGCCGACCTCGGCGAGCGAGGCCGGGACCTTGCAGTCGCGGCAGATGGCGTCGAGGCATTCGACGAACCGGGCGGCGGCCTCGGCCGGCGGCAGGTCGGCGGCGGCCGGGTCCAGGATCGGCGCCAGCTCGGCGTAGAGCGGCTCGGCCTGGGACAGGTTGAAGCGCATCACCCCCATCAGCACCAGGGCGTTGGAGAGTCCGTGCGGCACGTGGAAGATCGCGCCGACGGGATAGGCCAGCGCGTGCACCGCCGCCACCGGGGCGTTGGCGAAGGCCATGCCGGCGAGCATCGAGCCGAGCAGCATGCCGGAACGCGCCTCAAGGTTGCGGCCATCCGAGCAGGCGGTGCGGATATTGGCCGAGAGCAGGGCCAGGGCCTGCTTGGCGAGCTGATCCGAGATCGGGTTCTTCTTGTTCTTGCTGGTGAACGCCTCGATGGCGTGGACCATGGCGTCGATGCCGGTGGCCGCGGTGACGGCGGCCGGCAGGCCGAGCGTCAGCTCGGGATCGAGCACCGCCCAGTCGGGCAGGAGTTTCGGCGCGACGACGCCCTTCTTCTCGGTGGTCGGCGTCGTGACGATGGAGATCGGCGTCACCTCGGAGCCGGTGCCCGCGGTGGTCGGCACCAGGATCAGCGGCAGCCGGTCGCCCTTGGCCAGGCCGACGCCGTAGATCGAATCCAGCGCCTCGTCGGACTTCGCAAGGTAGGCGACCAGCTTGGCGGTATCGAGCGCCGAGCCGCCGCCGATCGACAGGACGAGATCCGTACCCAGCTCTCGGGCGCGCTTGGCCGCCGCCTCGATCACCGTGGAGGGCGGGTCGGCGACCACGTCCTCGTAGACGTCAATGGCGATGCCGGCGGCCGCCAGCGCCGTTTCGGCCGCCTCGGTCAGGCCGGCCTTGCGCACGCCCTTGTCGGTGACCAGCAGGACCCGCTTGGCCCCGAAGGTACCGACGATCTCCGGCAGCTTCTTGGACGCGCCGGCCTCGAACAGGACGTTCGGGGTGGTCTGGAAGGTGAACGGGTTCATCGCGCTGCCCTGTTGTCGTGCCGGGATCACTTCGTCGACGGGATCACTCGGCCGGCTCGAAATCCTTCACCTTCTCGCGCAGCTCTTCGACGAGAACGCGCGTGTTCTCCGAATAATCGATCGGCACGGCGACGAGATGAACGCCGCCTTCGGCGAAGGCGCGATCGAGCGTCGGCACCAGATCGTTCACCGCTTCGACCCGGTGGCCCTTGGCACCGTAGGATTGCGCGTAGAGCACGAAATCCGGGTTGCCGAATGTCATCCCGTAATCGGCGAACTTGTCGACCGCCTGCTTCCAGCGGATCATGCCGTAGGCCGAGTCGTCGAGGATCAGCACCACGAGGTTGAGCTTAAGCCGCACCGCGGTCTCGAGCTCCTGGCTGTTCATCATGAAGCCGCCGTCGCCGCACACCGCCATGACTCGGCGGCGTGGATAGAGCATCGCCGCCATCATGGCCGAGGGAAGGCCCGCACCCATCGTGGCGAGCGCGTTGTCGAGGAGCAGCGTGTTGGCGACGTAGGTGCGGTAGTTCCGGGCGAACCAGATCTTGTACATGCCGTTGTCGAGGCACACGATCCCGTCTTCCGGGATCACCCGGCGGACGTCGCGCACGAGACGCTGCGGCGTCACCGGGAAGCGGTCCTCGCCGGCCCGGTCGGCGATGTGGCCGAGGATGTGCTCGCGCAGGTGCAGCAGGGCGCCGGCGTTGGGCAACTTGCCCTCCAGCTTGTCGGCGAGCAGCTTCAAGGTCGGCCCGAGATCGCCGACCACCTCGGCGTCGGGGTAGTAGACCTGTTCCACGTTGGCCGGCATGTAGCCGATATGCAGGACCTTCTGGTCGGCCTGGCCCATGAAGAAGGGCGGCTTCTCGATCGTGTCGTGGCCGATCGCGATGATCAGGTCGGCCTTGTCGATCGCCTCGTGGACGTAGTCGCGCTCGGAGAGCGCGGCGGTGCCCATGTAGAGGTCGGTGCCGCTGGCGACCGTGCCCTTGCCCATCTGGGTGGTGAAGAACGGGATCTGGGTGCGGTGGACGAAGCCGCCGAGGTCGCCCGTGGCGCGGGGCCGGCTGGCGGCGGCGCCGAGCATGACCAGCGGCCGCTTGGCCTTGAGGATCATGGCGGCGGCCCGCTCGATCGCAGCCGGATGGGCGACCGGGATGTCGATCGGGTGCGGCGGCACGACGTTGGCCTCGGCCTCCTCGGCGGCGATGTCCTCGGGCAGCTCCAGCAGCACCGGCCCGGGCCGCTCCTCGGTGGCGACCCGGAAGGCATCGCGCACGATGGTGGGGATCGACGAGGCCGAGACGATCTGCCGGGCCATCTTGGTGATCGGCTTCATCGAGCTGATCACGTCGACGATCTGGAACTTGGCCTGGCGGGAGGACAGGATGCCCTTCTGGCCGGTGATGATGATCATCGGCATCGCGCCGAGATGGGCGTAGGCGGCGCCGGTGGAGAAGTTGAGCGCGCCCGGGCCCAGTGTCGAGAGGCACACGCCCGGCCGGCCGGTGAGCCGGCCATGGGTCGCCGCCATGAAGCTCGCCGCCTGCTCGTGGCGGGTCAGCACCAGCTCGATCTTGGAGGTTCGCAGCGATTCGACCACATCGAGGTTCTCCTCGCCGGGAATGCCGAAGATGCGGTCGACGCCCTCGTTCTCGAGGGCCGCAACGAGAAGATCTGAGCCCTTGGGCATGTGATGTCCCACCTGATGCGACGCCTGGCAGCGCCGTCCGGTCCATCCCCGATCCGTCCATCGCCGACGCGGTCTGATCCGCACGGCGCGGACCGGGAAGGACTCTGTTCGAATACGCGACCGGTTAGATGGCGGCCCTGTAGAGGGGTCAAGACCCGCCGGGGGCTGAATGGTCACAGAGCCCGGCCAATCCTATCGTGCACGGGGATGGGTCCGTTTCGGAACGACTGAGTACGGTCAAGGTTGTCAGGCACACGGTTCGGCGGGAGATCATGGACCAGGTGCGAAGCGACGACACGCGCGCTGCGGCGCCGCTCCCGGCCTCCGACGCCCCGGCCGACGATGTGGTTCTGGCGCCGCTGGCGGACTTTCCACGGATCGATCTCCGCGCCGGTGTCGAGCCCTGGGACAAGCGCCGGCAGGCCGGCAAGGCCCTGCGGGCGACCGTTCCGCATCACGCGCACGCGTCCTTGGATTCGCAGCCGGATCGCCCCGATCCGATCAGCCTGATCGAGGCGGCCCATGACGGCCGGCAGGCCCATCTGATCCCGCTCCGGGTCGCCCGGATGGCGACGAGCCCGTTCGCGTTCCTCCGGGGCGCCGCCCACGTCATGGCTTGGGACCTGTCGCGCGGCCCGCGCAGCGGCATCGACGTCGTGTTGAACGGCGACGCGCATATCGACAATTTCGGCCTGTTCGGCACGCCGCAGCGGGAGATCGTGCTCGACCTCAACGATTTCGACGAGGTCACGGTTGGCCCGTGGGAATGGGACCTGAAGCGGCTCTGCGCCGGCATCGCGGTCGCCACGGCTGATGCCGGCACACCGCCGGAATCCTGTCGCGCGGCCGTGATGACGGCGATTTCGGGATACCAGCACACGATGCGGCGGCTGGCCCCGCAAGGCTCCCTGGAGGTGTGGTACCAGACTACCCCGGCGGATACGGCCCATCTCGGCGGGATCCGCATGGATTCGGAGGCCCGCGCCGTGGTCCGCCGCGCCGTCGACAAGGCGCGGCGCAAGAACAACCGCAGCCTCCTCGCCCAGGTCGCCGAGCGGCGCATCGACGGCGGCTGGCGGTTCCGGACCGACCCGCCGATCCTCACCCCGGTCGACGCCGCCACACGACAGAGGATCGTCACCGGGCTCGAGCGCTACGCCGAGACGCTGCCGCGCGAGCGGCGGTTCATGCTGAACCGTTACCAGGTCATCGACGTCGCCCACCGGGTGGTCGGGGTCGGCAGCGTCGGGACGCGGGCCTACGTGGCGCTGCTCTGCGGGAATTCCGACCGGGACGCGCTGTTCCTCCAGGTCAAGGAGGCGGTTCGCCCGGCCCACGCGCCGTACCTGCCCGGCATGCCCGAGCCCTATGCCGGCCACGAGGGCGAACGCGTGATCTACGGCCAGCGCCTGCTCCAGGCGGTCGGCGATCCGCTGCTCGGTTGGACCAGCATCGATGGCCGACCGTACTACGTACGCCAGATGAAGAACCTGAAGGGCGCGATCCCCCTTGCCGAGATGTCCGGCCCACCGCTCCTGACCTTCTCGTATGCCTACGGGGCACTCCTGGCCCGGGCGCATGCCCGGACCGGGGACGCGGCCGCCATCGCCGGTTATTGCGGCAGCGGCAAGAGCCCGGACCTGCGCGAAGCCCTGGCCGATTGGGCCGCGGCCTATGCCGAGTGCAACGCCGCCGATTTCGCCCTGTTTCGCGAGGCGATCGCCCACGGCCGGCTCGAGGCGGCGAACGATCCCTGCTTGTGAAGCTGTGGGCCGGTCACCCGGCTCTCTCCGTCATTGCGAGCGCAGCGAAGCAACCGTCACGGCATCCCGAAGGTTGGGGCCTCGTTGGCGAGCCGCACCAGCAGATCGCGCAGCCAGCGATGGGCGGGGTCGCGGTCGTAGGAAGCGTGCCACAGCATCGACACCGCCACGTCGTCGAGCGGCACCGGCACCGGACTGACCGCGAGGGACAGGGCGCTGCCGAAGGCGGTGGCGAGCCGCGCATGCATGGTGGCGATCACCGGGGCGGCGCGGACCATGAACGGCACTACGAGGAAGCGCGGCGTCGTCACCGCGAGGATTCGCGAGCGCCCGATCAGGGCCAGGGCGTCGTCGACCACCCCGTGGGCGGTCTCCCGCAGGGAGGTCAGCACATGCGGGAACCGGAGGTAATCGTCGAGCCCGATCGGCGGCTGGACCCCGATCAGATCGGCGTTGAACAGGACGACGTAGCTGTCCCGGTAGAGCAGCCGCTGCTTGTGGTGGATCTGTCCCTCCGAGAACAACCCGATGGCGAGGTCGACCCGGTCGGCATCGAGTTCGTCGAGGATGCGGGTGCGGTCGACCGAGCGCAGGAGCAACCGGATCCCGGGAGCCTCCCGGCGCAGCTGCGCGATCAGACGCGGCCCGAGCAGGACCTCGACGCTGTCGGGCAGGCTTACGGTGAAGCTGCGTTCCACGGTGGCCGGGTCGAAGCGCTCCTCGCGATGGACCAGGGCCTGCACCTGCCGCAAAGTCGCCCGCAGGGGCTCGGCGAGCTTCAGGGCCCGGGGCGTCGGCCGCATCCCGTCCGGGGCCCGGGTGAGGAGCTCGTCATCGAACAGGCGGCGCAGCCGGGCCAGGCTCGAGCTCATCGCCGACTGGCCGACGCCGATCCGGGCGGCCGCCCGGGTGACGCTGCGCTCGTCGAGCAGCGCGTCCAGGGCAACCAGCAGGTTCAGGTCGATCCGGCTGAGATCGATGTGGTCAATGGCCAAGTGCGGGGCGATCGGTTCGAGGGCGATTGCCGACCTTAGTGCATCGTTCCGGGCATTGGTGCCAGGACGACGCGATCGGCTTCTGGTTTCGCATCATCTTTGCCCCGGAAGCCAGCAACCAACGTTCGGGATGATGCCTCTGCAGAGGCTCATCCTTCACCCTGCAGGCTGCACAAATTTTGAGGTGCCGGCGTTGTTGCAGACCGCGACGTGCCCCCTCACCCGTGCGGGAGAGGGGGCACGCGACTTCCGCGCCCACGGCCCGACTGCGGTTACAGGCGAAACCTATGTCAGCCGTAGCCCTTACGCCGGAACGGGCTCCCGCGGCTCGGTGTGGTCGAAGAGGCGCGGCGGCGCGATCTCGTCCTTGGCGCCCATCCGGTCGATCAGGTGATCGGCCACGCGCAGGGCGTTGGCGATGATCGTCAGGGTCGGATTCACCGCGCCGATCGACGGGAAGAAGCTCGCATCGGTGACGTAGAGGTTGTCGAGCTCATGCGCCTTGCAGTTCCGATCCAGCACGGCGGTGTCGGGATCCTCCCCGAACCGCAGGGTGCCGGCCTGGTGGGCGGTGCCGCCGATCGGGATGTTCTTGCCGAGATAGAGCGAGCGGTCGAACAGGTGCGGGTGCATGTCGGTGAAGCTGCAGATCTCCTGGAGCTTGCGCCGCAGCCGCTTATGCGCCTCGACATTGGTCTCGGTGAGGTCGAGATGGACCTTGCGGTCTTTATAATAAACCCGATTCTGGGCGAGCGGGATATCCTCCGAGGTCAGCCAGAAATCGACCGAGTGCTTCGCGATCCAGTCGAACGGCTTGTTGGGGAACCATTGCAGGAAGCCCGGCAGTCCCTCGCCATGGATCTGGGCGCCGTCGGACTTGCCGACCATCTGGATGTGACCGAGCGGGAAGTCCCAGCGGTCCTTCGGATCGGGGTCGCCGAAGTAGAAGTCGTTGAGCCCGAGGGTCTTCTGAAAGCGGGTCGGGTTCGGGATCTTGGAGATCGCCAGCACCGTCGAGTTGTTGTGGCGCATGTAGTTGCGCCCGACCTGGCCCGAGCCGTTGGCGAGGCCGTCCGGGTGACGCGCGTTTGCCGAGCGGAGCAGCAGCAGCGCCGAGGACAGCGCCCCGCAGGCCACCACCACGAGGTCGGCCGAAGCCTCGAACGGCGCGTCGTCGCGCGTGCCGACCACGCCGGTGACGGTGCGGCCGCTCGGGTCTGTGACCAGCCGCTCGATATAGGTGCGGGTCAGCAGCGTCAGGTTCGGGCAGTCGCGCAAAGCCGGATCGACCACCATGGTCTGTGCGTCGGACTTGCCGTTGGTCGGACAGGGGAAGCCGTCGAAGGATTCGCACTTGATGCAGGGCGAGGTCGAGACGGCGCGCCCGTCTTTCTCCACCAGCCGCACCCCGACCGGAAGGTGGAACGGTTGGTGGCCGGCGCTCTTCAGGTTGTCGAAGAGCTGCTGGATCCGCGGCTCGTGCGAGACCGGCGGATGCGCGTAGGGCTTGCGCGACCACGGCTCGGTCGGGTCCTCGCCGCGCTGGCCATGGACGTGGAACAGCTCCTCGGCGGCCTGGTAATGCGGCTCGAACTCGTCGTAGCCGACCGGCCAGGCCGGGGCGATGCCGTCCTCGTGCCGGATCGCGCCGAAATCCTTCTCGCGCAGGCGAAACAGGACCGAGCCGTAGAATTTCGAATTGCCGCCCACGTAGTAGTGCAGGCCCGGCTGGAAGGTGCTGCCGTCGGAGGAGTGCCAGGTCTCCTTGGTCTGGTAGTAGCCGTCGACGATCACCGCCTGGCTGTCCCAATTGCGCGGCTCGCGCAGGAGGTAGTCGCCGCGCTCGATCAGCAGGATGCGCTTGCCCGTCTGGGCCAGGCGCCACGCCATCGTCCCGCCGCCGGGGCCAGATCCGACGATGATCACGTCGTAATGCTCACCCGGCATAGGCTCTATCTCCGTCCGGACCGATTGTCCTGGCAGGCAACTCGCGAGCCGGATTTCGGATCGCGCTGCGGCGACGTTTAGCATTCCGTGCCGACGATCCGTGCAACAGGCGGTTAAGGGCTTTTCCCAACGCGGCCTTCAGCTTCGCCTGCGATCCTGCACCGAGCCGGCCTGCAGCCGGGGAGGCAGCCATGGTCGTCAACGATATCGCGCTCGTGCTGGCGCTGCTGATCGCGGCGGCGCTCGCGCTCAGCCACTGGCGCGCCCGGCGCTCCGTCGCGGACGAGGCCGAAGCCGAGCGGCTGCAGGATCGCATCTGGCGGATCAGCGAGAGCGAGGACCGCTATCGCGCCCTGGTGGCGGCCACCACCGAGGTGATCGTGCAGCGCGACGCCCGCGGGCGCATCACCTACGCCAACGACGATTACGCCCGGCTGCTCGGCCGCCCGGCCATCGACCTGCTCGGCGCCCAGATCGATCTCGAGATCCTGGAGCGGAGCGAGATCGAGGTCGGCGAGGACGGCGTCCGACGCATGGAGGCGCAGATCCGTTCGGTAGACGGCCAGGTGCGCTGGTTCGCCTTCGTGGAGATGCCGGTCGCGCATGGCGACGCGATGCACTGGCTGCGCGCCGGCCGCGACGTGACCGCCCGGGTCGAGGCGCTGCGCAGCCGCGACGCGGCGCTCGAACGCGCCGAGGCCGCCAGCGTGGCGAAGTCGCGCTTCCTCGCCACGGTCAGCCACGAGATGCGGACGCCGCTCAACGGCATTCTGGGCATGGCCGATCTGGTGCTCGGCACGAACCTCGACCTGGAGCAGCGGACCTATGTCGAGGCCGTGCGCACCAGCGGACAGGCCCTGCTGGGGCTGATCGACGGCGTCCTCGATTTCTCGCGGATCGAGGCCGGGCGCCTCGACCTTGCGGCCGAGCCCTTCGATCTGCCGGCCCTGGCCGAGAGCGTGGTGGAGCTTTTGGCCCCGCGGGCGCAGGACAAGGGCATCGAGATCGCCCTCGACGTGACGGAAAGCTTCCCCCGGGGGCTCGTCGGCGACGCCGACCGCGTCCGGCAGATCCTGATCAATCTCGCGGGCAACGCGATCAAGTTCACCGAGCGCGGCGGTGTCGGCGTCAGCCTTGGCTTCACGCCCATCCAGGACGGGGGAGGGGAGGTGACGCTGGCGGTCTCGGATACCGGCTCCGGCATCCCCGAGGACCGTCTGCCGATCCTGTTCGAGGAGTTCGAACAGGGCGACGGCAGCGCCAGCCGCAGCCACGAGGGCACCGGCCTCGGCCTCGCCATCACCCGACGCCTGGTCACCCGCATGGGCGGCCGGATCGAGGCGGATTCCCGCGTCGGCCGCGGCTCGACCTTCCGGGTCGTCCTGCCTCTGCCGGAAGCCGAGGGCGCCCAAACCGGTCCGGTCCCTCTGCCCCGGCTCGAAGGGCGCCGCTGCCTGATCGTGGCGGATTCGCCATACCAGGCGCCCTACCTGGCGCGCAGCCTGTCCCGGGCCGGCGCGGCCACCGTGATCGTCGGCACCCTGGAGGACGGGCTCGACGCGCTCTCGGGCGCTGCCTTCGACGCGGTCCTGGCCGACCGGGCGCTGGGCGACGCGGCGGTGCGCCAGATCGCCGATGCCGCGCGCGGCTGCGGGGTCCGATCGAGCCTCGTGCTGCTCTCGCCATTCGACCGCCGCGGCTTCGGGGCGCCGGGGGCAGCCGGCTTCGACGGCTACCTGATCAAGCCGGTGCGCGGCCGGTCGCTGTTCGAGCGGCTGCTCGCCCCACCGGTGGCGGTCGAATCCGCAACCATCCCGGCACCCGCCCCGGCCCGGACGGGAACGGGCCTGCGGGTCCTGCTCGCGGAGGACAACCCGATCAACGCGCTGCTCGCGACCCGCGCCCTGGAGCGTCTCGGCGCCGAGGTCGTCCACGCGGTCGACGGGGTCGAGGCGCTGGAGCGCCTGCAATCGAGCGGCCCGTTCGACCTCGCTTTGATCGACGTGCGGATGCCCCGGCTCGACGGCCACGAGACCGCCCGCCACATCCGCGCCGCGGAAGCGGCCGGAGAGGGGACCCGGCTGCACCTCGTGGCGCTCACCGCCAATGCCGGCCGCGAGGACGAGATCGCTGCCCGCGCCGCCGGGTTCGACGGGTTCCTGGCCAAGCCGCTCAATCTGAAGCTGCTCCCGGCCCTGCTGGAGCGCCGAACCGCGCAGGCCGCCTAGCGCGTCGTAGGAGGCACCGGAACCGGCACGACGCGCCGGCTTTCTGTTTCGCATCGTCTTTCCGACCTCAGGCGCTCACCTTTCGAGGCGATGCGCTCGCCCAGCCGAACCCGCGTTGACAGCCGGCCGCTCCCCGCGCCAACAGAAAGCCCATGTCGACAGCCGCCACCACGCCGCCTGCACCGCGCTCCGCGACCGGCGCCCTCGCCGCCTGGGGCATCGCGATTCTCGTGATCGCGACGGTGCTGCTCGGCGCGCTGCTGCCGGCCCGGCACCCGGCTCCGGCGCGCTCGGTCGCCGACGATCCGGCCTGCCTGGAATGGACCGACGGCTGCCGCGTCTGCCAGCGCTTGGCCGAGGGTCCGGCCTGCTCGCTGCCCGGCATCGCCTGCCAGCCCGGCACGCCGCACTGCCTGCGCCACCGCGACGGGTGAGGCCGGGCGCACCAATCCTGCGGTTCGCGCCGAGCCCGAACGGGCGGCTCCATCTCGGCCACGCCTATTCGGCTCTGCTCAACGCCGACCTCGCGCGGCGGATGGGCGGCCTCTGCCGCCTCCGGATCGAGGATATCGATCCGGTCCGATCGAGGCCGGACCTGATCGGGGCGATCGTCACCGACCTGGCCTGGCTCGGCCTGACCTACCCCGAGCCTTTGCGGCATCAGTCCCGCCACCTCGATTCGTACCGGGCAACGCTCCAAGGCCTGATCGCGAGAGGGCTGGCCTATCCGTGCTTCTGCTCGCGCGGGCAGATCCGGGCGCGGGCGACCGCCCTTGCGGGCAACCCGCACGATCCGGACGGCGCACCGCTCTATCCCGGCACCTGCCGCGGGCTCGATCCCGGGATCACGGCCGAACGCCTCGCCCGGGGCGAACCGCATACCTGGCGCCTCGACATGGCGGGTGCCCTGCATTGCGCCGCCGCCGCGCTCGGTTACGAAGCTTTCGACGGGGCCGAGACGCGCCGGGTCGTGGCCGATCCGGCCAGATGGGGCGATGCGGTCATCGCCCGCCGCGACGTACCGACCAGCTATCACCTCGCCGTGGTTCACGACGACGCGGAGGAGGGGATCACCCACGTGGTCCGTGGCCGCGACCTCGAAGCGGCCACCGATCTTCACGTGCTGCTGCAGCGCCTGCTCGGCCTCCCAACGCCGCGCTACCATCACCACGCCCTGATCCTCGACCAAGACGGCGAAAAGCTCGCGAAGTCCCGGGGCTCGCAGAGCCTAGCCGATCTGAGGGCGGCGGGCGTCACGCCCGAGCAGATCCGCGCGCGTCTCGGCTTCGCCTGAGCGGATGGCCGTTGCAGATCCGGGCATCGGCCAACACCGTGGCAGGCGAACTGGGGGATTCGCATCCCAAACGACGCGACGCGGCGCATGCCGCACTCGGCCGAGTAGTTCGGCGCCGAGCGCGCCTTTTTTTGGAACGCCGATTATCTCGATCTGCTCTTCGGGCGGCTTGGCCCGCCGCAGCCGGCCGCGATCCTCGACGTCGGCTGCGGCGAAGGCCATTGGGCGCGGCTGATCGCCAGACGGCTGCCGCCCGACTCATCCGTGATCGGTGTCGATCGGGAGGCCGTGCATCTCGCCGCGTTCGAGCGCGCGCTCGCGACGACCGAAACGGCTGGCCTCGCCATCAGCACGCTGCAGGCGAGCGCGTACGATATCCCGGCCCCGTCCGCCACGTTCGACCTCGTCACCTGCCAGACACTGCTGCTGCATCTCCGGGAGCTCGCGAAAGCGCTTGGCGCGATGAAGCGCCTGGTGAAGCCCGGCGGTCAGATCCTGTGCGTCGAGCCGAACAACCTCGTCGGGCGCTTGCCGATATCCAGCCTCACGTCGGTGATGCCGGTCGACACGGCCGTCCGCCTCGCCGAGTTCGCTCTCCGCTACGTCATCGGCCGGGCACGCTGGGGCCTGAGTGATGAAACCATCGGCGAGTCGCTGCCCGGCCTTCTCACCGAAGCCGGCCTCCAGGACATTCGCGTCTGGTTCTGTGACCGGGCGGCGGCCGTCTTTCCAACCGACGACACGGCCGAACAGGTAGCCCTTCTCGACGCCGGGAGGCGCTGGCGACGGGAAGGGCTCGGCCCCTTCGACAAGGCGGAGATGCGCAGCTGCGTCCTTGCCGGCGAGGGATGCGAGGCGTTCTTCGAGCGCACCTGGGCCGATTACCTCCGCTTCGATGATCGCGTCGCGGAAGCTGCGGCAAACGGCCGATGGCACACGGCGGGCGGCACATTGTTCTTCGTCGCCGCCGGGAGAAAGCGCCCGTGATCCGGCTCTCGGCCGGACCGCTCATGCCGTGCCGTCCTCACCGGTGCCGCGCGGCGACCTTCAGCAGCACGATCTCCGAACGCTGCACCGGCCGTCACCTCAGCGGACGGCCGCATCCCGCTGCGCCAATGCCGTGGCGCTCTTCGACTTCAGCATGGTCGCGTCGACCTGCTCGCGCTGGCGCTTGAACTCGGCGAGAAGCCGACCGTCGAGCTCGCGGCCGCGCGGCACGCGGATCTTCATCGGATCGACGAAGTGGCCGTTGATGATCACCTCGTAATGGAGGTGCGGCCCGGTCGAGAGGCCGGTCGAGCCAAGATAACCGATGATCTGCCCCTGCCGGACCCGGACGCCCTCCTTCACGCCCCGGCCGAACCGCGACATGTGGTTGTAGGTGGTCACGTAGCCGTTGACGTGCTGGATCTCGACCCGGTTGCCGTAGCCCGAGGTCATCTCGGCCCGGATCACCACGCCGTTGCCGGCCGCGGCGATCGGGGTGCCGATCGGGTTCGCCCAATCGACGCCGGTATGCAGCTTGGCGTAGCCCAGAACCGGGTGACGCCGGTAGCCGAAGCCGGAGCGCATGATCCCGTCCGGGATCGGCTTACGCAGCAGGAACTTCTTCAGGGAGCGCCCCTGCTCGTCGAGATAGTCGATCGTGCCGTCATCCGGGGACTGGAAGCGGTAGACCTTGCGGGTCTCGCCGCCCAGGGTCAGGGCGGCGTAGAGCAGGTCCGGGCGATCGGCCCCGGCCTCGTCGTCGTAGGTGTAGAACACGTCCAGGCCGTCGCCGCTGCTGATCCGGCGCTGGAAATCGAGGTCGTAGCTGAACACCCGGACGATGTCCTCGACGGTCGCGCGCGGCAGGTCGTGGCGCGCGGCCGTCTCGTAGAGGCTCTGGTACAGCCGGGGGCCTGAGCCCGAATCCTCATCCTCGTCTTCACCCGCCTCCGCCTGTGGCTGCGGCTTGGAGGAGGGCGCCTCCTCGGTGGGCGGGGCCACCGAGACGAAGGCGCTCCGGTCGTTGAGCGCGGCGATACCCTCGATGCCGTTCTCGCCGTAGAGTACCACGCGGGTGACCTGGCGCGGATCGCCGGGGCGAGGCCCGGGGGCGATCTGCACCCGCATCTGCTGGCCCTCCGCGAGCGCGCCGGTGCGGGCTTTGCCGCCCAGGGCCGCGACGATGCCGCGGATCTGCTCGTCCCCGGCCAGGCCGGTGGCCTTCAGGATGCCCTCCAGGGTCTCACCGCGCTTGAGCGCGATGTCGCGCTCGTCCACGAGCGGCGCCTCGTTGGGCTTGAGCTCGACCTTCACGACCTTGGTGACGTTCTCGGGGACGACCAGCACCTCGATCGATTTGAACGGGTTGGCGTCCTTGGCGACCGCACCGTCCGCATCACCGCCGCCCGCGCCCTGTTGGAGGGTGCGCGACAGCAGGATCTGCGGGGCGATCGGGATGGCCGCGCGGCGCCCGGCCTCGGCGGCGATCCGGCGCTCCTCTTCCACCTGCGCGGTGACGTCGTCGTCGGTGAGCGCCGGGGCGTTGACGTCGACCGGGGCGTCGGCGAGGTCGCGCTTGACCACCGTCACCTCAGCCCCCGGGGCATCGGCTGCGGCATCGGGCGCGCGCTCAAGCGGCTCATCGGAGACGAACTTCATCGGGTCGAACCGGGGCAGATCGCCGGCATAGACGCCCGTCGTCATCGACAGGGGCGTGGTGATCCGCACGAAGGCCTTGGCCTTGATGATCTCGCGGTCGCCCAGGCGGACGGTCACCGGCGCGCGGAAGCTCTGCTTGGCCGAAGCGATCATCAGGTTGCGCACCAGCCGGTCGCCCTTGCGGGCGATGTTGGCGCCGCTCTCGCTCGGCTGCGGCCGGGCCATGAGGGTGGCCTTCTCGGGGATCGCCGCAAAGGACACGTCACCCTGGAGAGAGACGTGCAACGCCGCCGCGATCAGGCCGGCGCCGGTCAGGCCGGTCAGCGTGCTGGCGCAGAGCCAGCGCAGGTTGACCGCGCGCCGGTCGATCTGGGTCGCATCCGCGCCGAGGAGATCGAGGGGGGCCTGGACCCCGCGCCCGACGCCGGGGGCGAGGGCGGCCACGTCGCCGATCTTGAGTCGCTCGCGCTTCACTCGAAGGTCCCGGAAAGACGACGGCGCACAAGCGCTCCCGCCAGCCTGACTGATCCGCGGCCGGTCAGGCTCAGGCCGCCCGCCCCGTAGTAGGTACGAAAGGTTCATCTCGGAGCCCAGCATGTCGAGATTGAGGCGCAGACCGCCGCAGCCGAGCATTCCGCAGGGGGATTCGCGGTGCCGCGAGAGGGGAGGGGGCCCGATCCGGGGCGTCGCTGGAAAATCTGCGAATCGGTGTTGACGGCGGGGAACCGGCTGCGTATACACCGCTCATCGGCGCCGGCCGCGGAAGTGGCCCGGGCGCTGAGGCATCTTCTGACAGATTGGCGGGGTTAGCCGGCGGGAACGCCGGGTGATCGGCTGTCTGTCTCTGGTGGATGGGCCTGAGGGCCTGATCGACCGGTCTTTGACATTGTTGGATTTGAGGAAGGGAGACGCGGACGGCGTTTGTCCTTGCGGCTGGGGCTTCGTGCCCTGGCAAGTGAGAGACTCGTGCCGATCGTCGGATCTCTTTTTGAGCTCACCGATTTTGCTGCGCTGTGAAGCGCTGCGGGATCGATTGTGAGGCTCCGTCTGAGAATTACGTGATCAGCTTTGATCAATCTCTTCAACGTGAGAGTTTGATCCTGGCTCAGAGCGAACGCTGGCGGCAGGCTTAACACATGCAAGTCGAGCGGGCACTTTCGGGTGTCAGCGGCGGACGGGTGAGTAACGCGTGGGAACGTGCCCTCTGGTTCGGAATAACTCAGGGAAACTTGAGCTAATACCGGATACGCCCTTTTGGGGAAAGGCTTGCTGCCGGAGGATCGGCCCGCGTCTGATTAGCTAGTTGGTGAGGTAACGGCTCACCAAGGCGACGATCAGTAGCTGGTCTGAGAGGATGATCAGCCACACTGGGACTGAGACACGGC
>NZ_LHCD01000026.1:0-83650 GCF_001262595.1 Methylobacterium sp. ARG-1 | reverse complement strand
TGGCATTGCGCCAGGCTTCAGGCGCCGGGGCTTCCGCGTCTGCCACGTGGGTCTCGGCCTCGACGGGTGACTCGCTCTGCGCGACCGGCGGGGCGGCTTCGGCCGGGCGGTCAACAAACGGACGTCCCGCAGGCGGGAGACCGGTTCCGAGGGCGGCCAGGGCCACCGCGGCGGTCAGGGCTGCCAGGGGCGCCGCATAGGAATGGCGCGCAGTCCGGGGGGTGGGGCCGTCCAGCGGCACGGAGTCGATAGCCATGCGGGCGCCAATGCTCTCGTCGCGGAGCGGGCGCCTGCCGGATCATCGGCGCTGCGGCTTCTGAGGGCCGTCAACGCGAATCGATGGGCCGGCCGGCCCCGCCGAGATGAATCAGCGGGGGCGGGCCGGCTTTTCTGCGGCGGCTACGTGGTCGATTGCGGTTCGATCGAGACCATTTTCGGGCGGATAGAGATTTCAAACCTGAATGCTTGGTCTCATCCGCGATCGATCAATGTTCAGTCGTTATCGATCTGCTTTCCGAGCTGCGCGATCGCCCGCTGGTAGACCGATGCGGCGTTCCAGCCCTGGATCGCGGCGAAGTTCGGCTCGCCGGGCTGATAGCCCGCGCCGGCGCGCCAGCCATGCGCCTTCAGGAAGTTCGCGGTCGACGACAGGGCGGCACCGACATTGTTCAGATCGCCGGTGCCGTAGGACAGGACGTTCTTGGGCAGGAACTGGGTGTGGCCGACCTCACCGTGCGCCGCGCCGCGGGTGCTCGGCGACAGCAGACCGCGGTCGACCAGGGTCAGCGCCGCGTAGAGCTGGTCCGTGAAGTAGTCGGAGCGGCGGCAATCGTAGGCGAGGGTCGCCACCGCCGAGAGAGTGTTGACGTTGCCGCGGACCGCGCCGAAACCGGTCTCCATGCCCCAGATCGCCAGGAGCGGCCCCGGGGGGACGCCGTAGCGCTGCTCGATCGAATCGAACAGGGCCGCGTTGGTGCGCTTGAGCTGACGCCCCTTCGACACGATGGTCGGACCGCCGCGCTTGGCGAGGAACTGCTCCAGGGACAGCTTGAAGCTGCGTTGGCCGCGATCGGCCGAGATCGTGGCCGTGGAGTAGCTGGTGCCCTCGAGGGCGGCCAGGCTCGCCGCGCTGGCCTTGCCGCGCGCCTCCTGAGCGAATTCCCGCTTCCAGGCCTCGAATCCCGCCGCCGTGTTGCCGCACTGCGCGGCCTCCGCCCGCCCTGCCATTCCGGCGAGCCCGGCGATCGCCGCCACAGCCAGGGTCATACGCCGCATTTGTTCGATCACGCGAAACACTCCTTCGACGCGAAACCGCGCCATGGTCTTCAACCGATACCGGGGAACATCTCGTCGACAACAGGGCGAGAAGATGTCGGACAAACCGTCCGCCAGCACTGTGGTATTCGAACCATAGCGCAAGCCGGGCCGACCGCTGAGATGTCCGACCCGGCGTTTCGCATCATCGTGAACGAGACCTGCCACCGGTCCGTGCCGGTGAAGCCCGCATCGGCGGGACCGTATCGGGGGCGTCGCATCCGGCTGCCGGACAAGATTCCGAAGAGGATCGGGGTCTCAAGCCGTGTTGTTGCATAGCCAATGCTTTGCCAGCGAAGCGGATTTCCGTAAAAGACCCTTTTGTGATGTCACAACATCGTCAAACGACAATCATAGCTTTGCCGGCGGAAAGATCGCCGCGGAGAAACGGTGTGGGGCCGATGACGTTCCGCTTAGCTTTGCGCCTCCGGCGCCGCCGTTTCGTCTGATCGCGCCCGCGCGATGTCTGTGATGTCATCGGCGGATCGACCGCGTTCAGCCAGCCAATGCGGCCGCTCCGATCTGTTTCCCGCCCGCGGATCGGCGCCGCCGGAACCGGCGTCGCGACCCAGCCGCGCGGCGGTGCCCGAACCCAGCGTGATCCCGGTCCGGGCCTGAGCCCGGTCACCCCCTGAATCCCGGATCCCTCGGCCCGCGACGCGGCCGGCGGCCGGGTGCCTCAGCCTGACAGACAGCGAGAGACAGGACCCTCATGGCCCTCGGAACGCAGAGCACCGGTTCACCGCGGGCGGCGACGCTCGGCCCCGACCTCGATCGCGACGGCGTCGCCAAGGCCTATGGCCGTTGGGCGCCGGTCTACGATCTGGTGTTCGGCCCGGTCTTCGCCCAGGGGCGGACCCTGGCGGCGGCCGCCGCCGAGCGGATCGGCGGGCGCGTCCTCGAAGTCGGCGTCGGCACGGGCCTGTCCCTGCCGGCCTACCGGCGCGCGGCCAGCATCGTCGGGATCGATATCTCGGCGCCGATGCTGGAGAAGGCGCGCAGCCGCGTCGCCCGGCTGGCCCTGCGCAACGTCGAGCGCCTCGCCGTCATGGATGCCGAGCATCTCGATTTCGGCGACGCCTCCTTCGACGTGGTGGTCGCCCAGTATGTCGTGACTGCGGTGCCGAACCCCGAGGTCGCCCTCGATGAGTTCGCCCGGGTCCTGCGCCCCGGCGGCGAGATCGTCATCACCACGCGGATCGGCGCCGAGGGCGGCCTGCGCCGCCTGGTCGAGCACACGCTCATGCCGATCACGAGCCGCCTGGGATGGCGGACCGAATTTTCCTGGGAGCGCTACGCTGCCTGGGCGGCGAACGCCCCGGTGGAGATCGTCGAGCGCCGCGCCCTGCCGCCGCTCGGCCACTTCTCCCTGATCCGCCTGCGCAAGCGCGAGGCCTGATCGCGCCCGCCTTCTACCAGCCCACCCAAGATCGAACGGAGACGTACGGCATGGCGAGCTTTCTCGAGGCGTTGCGCATCCAGCGCTGGGATGACCACCGCTACTATCACCACAATCGAATCAACCAGAGCTTGCACATGGTCAGTGCCGGGAGCTTCCTGGTGGCCTACGCGCTTGCCTTCAAGGATCCCGCGACGGCGGCGCTGGTCGGCTGGCTGGTGGCGATGACCAGCCGGCAGGCCGGCCACCTGTTCTTCGAGCCGAAGGGCTACGACCACGTCAACAACGCGACGCACGAGCACAAGGAAGAGATCAAGGTCGGCTACAATCTTCAGCGCAAGATCGTGCTGCTGGCGATCTGGGCGCTGTCGCCGCTGCCGCTCTACTTCGATCCGAGCCTATTCGGCCTGCTCGAGCCGCATCAGACGACCGCCGACCTGATCCGCAACGTCGGCTGGATCTGGCTGTGGCTGGCAGGCGCGGGCCTGTTGTTCCGCACCGTGCAGCTGTTCTTCGTGCGCGACGTGCAGACCGGCCTGGTCTGGGCGACCAAGATCCTCACGGACCCATTCCACGACATCAAGCTCTACCACAAGGCGCCGCTGGCCCTGCTCCACGGCGAGCTCAACGAAGAGCACGAGCCGCACGAGCGCGGCGCCTGAACCCACCTGCATCGCCGAGCCGGGGGATTCCCGGTCCCGGCGATGCCGGACATGTCCCGGTTCCAGAAGGTCCTCGACCTTATGCCGGTGCCGGGCAGAGCGCTGCGAGGGCACCGCCCAGGGGCCCGCAGGCCTCTGAAACCCCGATCAGGCCCGGTCGGGCGCCCGGAGGCCGAGACGGGCGCCCAGCTTGCCGAGCCGGACCGCCGCGACCTCCCGCAGGATCGCCCGGCGGATCGCCTTGTCGGTCGGGGCGCCGCCCTCCCACCAGCCATCGGCCCGCATGGCATTCGCCGCCGCCACGAAGCGGGCGGCGACCGCCTCGAACGCCGCGTCGTCGTAGGCGAGGCTGAAGATCATCCGGCCGGTCCCAACCCAGGACAGCGCCAGCCCCTCGGCACGCAGGTAGAATTGCAGCATCCAGTTGTAGCGCGACGGCCGCGTGTAGAGGACCGTCCAGACCGTGGACATGTTCGCCACCCGTACCGGCAACTCGGCCTCCGCCAGCAGGGCGTTGAGCCGCGCGGCCCGGGCGTCCCAGGTGGCGTCGAGGTCGCGGTACAGGGCGGCGACCTCCGGCGTCTCGAGCCGGTCGAGGAACGCGCTCATGGCACCCATCACGTAGGGATGCGCGTTGAAGGTGCCGCGGGCGAAGCAGATGTCCACCGGGCGGTCGTCCCGGAAGCGCCGCATCAGGTCGGCCCGGCCGCACAGCACGCCGACCGGCAGGCCGCCGCCCAGGGTCTTGCCATAGGTCACCATGTCGGCGCGGACGTCGAAATACGCTTGCGCACCGCCCCGGGCGAGGCGGAAGCCGAGGAAGACCTCGTCGAGGATCAGGACGATGCCGTTCGCCGTGCAGACCGCGCGCAACGCCTTCAACCATGTCGTGTAGGCGGCGCGATCAAAGGAAGCCTTGCGGCCGCTGTCGACCAGCGCCGAATCGGACGGCGCGCCGGCATTCGGGTGCATGGCCTGGAGCGGGTTGACCAGCACGCAGGCGACGTCCCGCCGGCTGGCCAGGACCTTCAGCGTCCGCTCGGACATGTCGGCCAGGGTGAGCGTGTCGCGCGTCGGCACCGGGTTGCCGATGCCCGGCTGCACCTCACCCCACCAGCCGTGATACGCGCCGCAGAACCGCACGATCCGGCGCCGGCCGGTATGGTAGCGGGCGAGCCGCACCGCCTGCATCACCGCCTCGGTGCCCGACATGTGGAACGAGACCTCGTCGAGGCCCGACAGCGCCTTGAGCCGCGCCACGTTGCCGGTCACCACCGGGTGCAGCGGCCCCAGGACCGGGCCGAGGGCGGCGACCTTGGCGGCGCCCGCCTCCAGGCAGGCGCGGTAGAAGTCCACACCGAACAGGTTGACCCCGTAGGACCCGGCCAGGTCGTAGAAGACGTTGCCGTCGAGATCCGTGACAGTCACGCCCGCCGAGGCGGCCGCGAAGGCCCCGGCGCCGAGATGCGCGCGCACATGGCCGGCATACTGGAACGGCACTCGGTACAGGCCGGTGAACTGAAGATCCGAGAGCCCGTCGCGAACTGCTTCGGTCTCGGCCCGGGTGCGGGCGAACCGCGTGCGGTAGAGTTCGGCCAGCCGGGCGAAGCCGTTCTCCCGGCGCAGCGCCACCGTCTCGTCCGGGTCGTCGGATCGAAAGAAGGTGCGCTCGGAATAGGCGTAGTGCGGGATCAGCCCCGCCACCCGCCGGGCCATCCGGGCATGCCCGGTCAGGGACGGATGCTTGGCCCGGGACAAGTGAAGGCGCTGCGCGGCCTTCGGCAGAGCGATCACCGCGGCTGCGGCGGTGGCGGACAGGGTGGCGAGGAGTGCGGACATCGCCCCACGCCGTATCGGAGGCGGTTCACGGCATGATGACGGTTTCGGCGGGATCGCGGCTGCGGCGCGCCCTGGCGCAGGTCGGCGCCCAGGAGGATCTGAATTTCCTGCTCACCAACCGGCTGCCACGCCGGCTCGCCACCCGGTTCATGGGCTGGTTCAGCCGGATCGAGCAGCCCCTGGTGCGCGACGTCTCGATCGCGACCTGGCGCCTGTTCTGCGACGTCGACCTCAGCGACGCCGCCGAGACCCGCTTCCCGAGCCTCCACGCCGCCTTCGTGCGCGCGCTGCGCCCCGGCGCCCGACCGATCGCCCCGGATCCAGCGATCCTGGTGAGTCCCAGCGACGCGATCCTGGGTGCGCATGGCCGGATCGAGGCGGGGCGCCTGCTCCAGATCAAGGGCCTATCTTACAGCCTGGCCGACCTGCTCGGGGGCGATGCGGATCTGGCTCGCGCCCATGAGGGCGGCGCCTACGCGACCCTGCGGCTGACCGCCGGGATGTATCACCGCTTCCACGCGCCCCACGACCTCCGGGTCGAATCGGTCCGCCATATCTGGGGGGATACCTGGAACGTGAACCCGATCGCGCTGAAGCGCGTCGAGGCCCTGTTCTGCCGCAACGAGCGGGCCGTGCTGCGCCTGCGGATCGCCGGCCACGCCGTGACCCTGGTGCCGGTGGCGGCGATCCTGGTGGCTGGCCTGCGCCTCGGCTTCCTGCCGGACGGCGTCGCCCTGCGCCGGACCAACGGCCGCCCCCTGCCCTGCACGGCCCGCCTGGAGAAGGGCGCGGAGATGGGCTGGTTCGAGCACGGCTCGACCATCGTTGTCCTGACCCCGCCGGGCTTCACCCTGTGGCCGACCCTGCAGGAAGGCGCACGCCTGCGCATGGGCGAGCCGCTGATGCGGCTGCCCGAGCGCGGCGCGCCGTAGCGTGTCATTTCTCGGCAAAGCTTGTCCTGATTTGAGGAATCCCCACAGGGAGTGCTCTCAAATGAGCTTAGCCTAAAGCACACGGAACTCTGTCCATACAGATCCGTGCTTACAGAGAAGTTTGACCTTGTTCGCGAACGGCCCCTCACGTCCGCTCAGCTTCGCGTTTCCGTGTTCTCGACCGACTGCGGCTTCCGCGATGGCTCGGAGGATAACAAATTGCCCTCGTCTCACCGTCTCACCGTCTCACCGTCTCACCGTCACGGTTTTTCGGATTGAGGCGGCAGTACCACAGCCTGGTTCCGGAAAAGAATCTGCGCAGCACAGTCCGCAGCAGATCCGACAACCCGCCTTGGTGCACGCTAACATGAGAATTTGTCTTGATTTCTGTTACCTCTGGAGGGGCGGTCTCATTTAAGTTTATCCCGATTTGTAGGGAACGTGATCCGCCTCGCTCCCTAGACCCGACATGCCCAGGCGCGGATGCCTGGTCCAACCCTTGGAAACAGAGGCCGGCATCAAACCCGATGCCGGCTCGATCATAGGGCCGATGGGTCCAGACCGCGTCCTTAGCGTGATCTGCGGACCGGACCATGCCCTTCGGGTTGCCGTACTTTCTTTTCGGAATGGCCGCGAGGACACCACCGGCCCCCAACGCCGGGGGGCATCCGGTCGAGCGCCCTGATCGTTCAGGTCCGAGGAGGCGCCCTGGCGGTCGGCTCGGCTGGCTTCGCCGATACCGTCGCTGCGGTCCTCACGTGTTCGGATCGGCCGCTCCACGATGATCTGGACGGCGGCCCGGCATGCACGAGGAAGCCGCCTCGGGACGAGGCGAGCCGGACGGCTGGGACAGCCGAGGCAGACTATCATGAAAGCGTGTCCCGATTTACGGCCCTGCCAATGGTACGCACTCAAGAGAGCTTATCCCGATTGTCAGGGAAGCCTGTCCTCACGCCCGGGATGTGCTTGAAGCCGGTGGCCTCCGCAGAGGGGGTGGCCTCCGCAGAGGGGCGCCCGTGACCGCGCCGCCCCTCTGCGGACATGATGATTCCCGTGTTGGGCCTGAGCCAGGACCGCTGGCCGGGACGAAACCTTTTCGGTTTCGCGGCCTGATCGGGCATCCACTCCCCGGAATTGCCGCGCGCAGGAATGCTCTCCGCTTTCGACGGGCAGGGCGACACCCACGTCGGACGGGGTCTGCGGAGAGCGGGGAGCGTTTGCGAGGCGGTCGTCGAGCTCCCTGCCCTCTTCCTTCGTCGAGGTCACGAAATCGGGGACCGCGGGTCGAAACACCGGTCCTGGGCGGGCACAGCCCCGACGCCGTCGGTCATCGAGGCCGTCTCAGCTCGCCGCGCTCAGGTCCCTTGCCCTCCTGAGCACGCCGACCATGGCTGGTTCGATGTCCGTCGAGCGAGTGACCGAGGCACCCCCGCCGGGAACAAGATCCAGGTCGTGGCGGCGACCGAGCGCCGTGGGCTCGCTCATGAGGCGCCGGCACAGCAATTCCGCCAACGACGGATCCTCGACGGCACAGACGATCTGCCGGCCCGACCGCTGCAGGGCCGACAGGACCTCGACCAAGTGCAAGGCCCGGAAATCATCGATGTGCTGGACCGGGTCGTCGAGCATGAGCGTCCGCCAATTGCACCATGGCCGGGACAGGTGAACGGAGAGGAGGAAGGCCAGCCCGGCCGCACGCCTCTGCCCGCTGCTGAACACGAATTGCGGGTTCAAGCCGTTGCCGACCCGCAGGCTCAGGAAACGCCTGACGTCGCCGCGTATGCCGTAATCGATGGTCCGCCACTCGGAATGCGGGCGAAGCCGCTGGTACAGCTCGTTCAGCAGCGGGCTGATAACCGCCAGGCGCTCGTCGATGATCTCGGCATTCGTCCTGCGGACCGTACGATCCAGCGTCCGGGCGGTCGTCACCGCAGCGTGGGCGCGCGCGAGCCGGTCGCTCGCGTCGTCGGCCTCTGCCCGAAGCGCTTCGAGGCGCGCTTCGAGCTCCGTTACGCGTTCCACCGCCTGCGAAGCTTCCAAGGTGAGGATGCTCCGTTCCAGGTCGATCAACCGACTCCTTTCGGCCTCCACCACCTCCTCCAGGGCCTCTGGGTCGTAGGCCAGCTCTCCATCCAGGGAACGTCGCACGAGCTCGGCCGAAAGCGCCTCTTCCCGGGCTTCCAGCTCGGCTTGGGCGGACGCGAGGCGATGGACGACCGTCTCGGCCTGCTTCAGGATCTCGCCGGCATCCTCGACCCGGGTTCGGGCCGCCGCGACCTCGCCTCGCGCCTCCGGCACTGCCGACCGCCGGGCGGCGAGGCGCTGGCGCGCGGATGCGAGCCCCGTCTCGAACTCGGGGGCGCCCTGCGGCGCGCGGCATAGCGGGCAACGGTCGTCATGCAGGCCGATCCGGCTGCCGTGATCGACCAGGATCGCGAGCGACGCGGCGAGGCCGTCGCTTTCCTGTTCACGGTCCAGGCGCGCCTCGGCGGCCTGCAGCTGGCGGCGGGCTTCCTGGACCGCGACCTCGGCTTCGGCCACCGCCACCGCGTCCCGGCCTGCGCTGTCGCCGTGTCGCGCGACCGTGTCGCGCAATGCGGCCACCGCGCGAGCCTCGTCGGCGACCCATCCCATCTCGCCGAGGTTCGAACGGCGCCTGGCCAGCGTCTTCCGAGCTGCCGCGACCCGAGCTCCCAGGTCGGGGCCGGCCCCAGGCGTAAGCTCGTCCAGGGTGGCAAGGACGGCCGCGACGTCCCCGGCCTGCAGGGCGACGTCCCGGATCTGCTCCAAGTCGGTCAGCGCCGCGGTCAGACGTGCGCGCGCCTCCTCATAGGCCTGCGCGGCGGCATTGTGTACGGCCTCGGCGGAGGACAGGGCCTCGCGAGCCTTGGCGGCGTAATCCGGACCCTCGATGGCGCCCAGCGCCGCGCGCACGAACTCGAACCGTTGCGTTTCCGTCAGGTCGAGGCTGAGCGCAGCGATCCATTCGTCGCGAATGATGGATGTCCTGCAGACCTGCTGGAGGGCCCGCTCGGGCTGCGCGCCCGGAACGCAGAGCATCGCCTCGATGCGTGCCGCGTCCCGGTCGGCGCCGGTCTCGCGCGAGCGCGTCACTGCGAAGCCGCTCCCGTCATCGGCGCGGAATCCCACGGTGACGAAGTGCGCCTCCGGGTGGCCTTCGCCGCGCCACCAGACGTAGTCGTCGAGGCTTTCCTTCGCCGCCTTGTCGACGAGGTACTTGTCGATTTGGCCGGTGAGGGCGAACTCGACCGCGTCGCACAGCGTGCTCTTCCCGACGCCGTTGCGTCCGCAGATCACGGTGAAGCCAGTGCCGAAATCGACCCGCTGGCGCTCCAGGAAGCCCCGGAAGCCGCACAGTTCGAGGTAGTCGAGCCTCATGGCGCATCCACCAGGATGCGCGCCACCTCGGAAGCGCTCGCCGCGCCCAGGAACGCGGCCACAGCGTCGTCCGGCAGGTCGCTCAAGCGCGCCCGCAGACGGGCCCGGTAATCGGCCCCGCCGATCTCGGGTGCGCTGAGGACCGGCAGGAGGGGCAACAACGTTCTTCGCAAATCGGCCACCGTGCGCAAGTCGCCGCGCGCGATCTTGCGGGTCATGGAGAAGTCCTCCTCGATCCGCTCGATCCGCCGCGCGAGGGCCGGTTCGGAGCCGCAAGCCAGGAACAAGGCGTAAACGTTCCAGGCCTTTGTGCCTGCAGAGCGCAACGAGGCCGCATGCCGGCCGAGCGTGGCCTGCTGGATTTGCTGCCAATCGGCGAGCAGGCTCTCGCCGCTCGCGAAGACGTGCAGGAATCCGACGACCGCCGCGTTCTCGAAGCAGACGACCGGCACGCTGCCGCCCGGCCAGGTCCAAGTCTCATAGCCTGCCGACCGGAGGAGCACCTCGGATTGAGTCGCTATGTCCATCACACGTCGAGCTCCCTGCGGGCGGCGGGAAGGTCGAGCCATGCCGCGGAGGCGCTCGGCCGGATTATGTCGCCCGGTCGCCCTTCCCGAACGACGTTCAACGGCAGGCCGACGTCGGTGGCTCCGGCGCAGACCACGATGTCGGCGACCTCGAACGGCGTCTCCCTGAACCGGTCCTGCACCGTCTGGAGCAGCATGCCCGAACCGTTCACGACCCTGATCCGGCGGCCCGCGAGATCATAGCCGACGGGGGTCTGGCTGGCACCGGCACGCCGCAGCAACAGGTGCGCGTAGCCCAGGACCTCGGACGGCCCCGGGTTCCGCAAGGTCGCCGCGGCGGTGGCCGGCACGCCCTCGGCGTCCCGTCGAAGGTCGTAGAGTTCCTCGCTGCCCAGGTCGGGCGGATCGAGCCAGCCCGCCTCACACTCCGCTCCGAGCTCGCTCTCCAACGCGGCGCGCCCGGCGTGCAGGACCTTGCGTAGGTACGCCTGGGAAAACGCCCTCCGGAGTTCGTCTAGGACTTCGGCCCCCGAACGCTGAACATGCGTGAACCGGACGTTCTCCGAATTGGCCAGGGTCCAGAGTTCGGGCGCCTTGGCCTGCAGGACGTCCTCGGGCGCCAAATCGACCAGCGTCACCGACAGCGGCGCGACGCCCGTCAATGCCTCGGCGAGAACGGTGTTGAGATAGGACCAATCCGACCAGAAGCCGACGACGAGCAGGTCGCTCTCGCGGAGGTGGTGGGCCATCCACGTCTTCGTCTTCTCGATGCGCGCGGCGATCACCCGGTCCTCGGTGAGCTGTGAGGCCGTCCAGACCGTGGCGCGCCGCTCGCGGACGGAGCAGCCATGAAACTTGAGCAGGGGCGCGTGCTTGCGGGCCTGGACCTTTGCCTCGTCGCCGTCGAGGGAGGCGAGGAGATCGAACCCGTATTCCTGCGCGCGGCGCTCGATCAGGGTGTCGTAATTCGCCGACACGACACCGGCGGCCAAGCGCGTGATCAGGAAGTCCGCCACCGCGGCGTGCCCGACGTTGGGCGGCCGGACGAAATCCTCCCAGGGCACGAGAGCGTCGATGAAGACCGACCCGAGCATGTCCTCCTTGGCGAAGATCTCCGCCAGGGACTCCAGGTCGCCGCGCAGTTCCTGCGGGCACTCCGGATCGATGCTCATGACATAGCGGTCGTAGCACCTGGCGGCCACGGTCCAGGCCGACGGCAGGGAACTCGGCGGCGCCATCGACAGGCCGGCGCCGCAGAGGAGGACGAGGCGCCCGGCTTCCATGGAGGCGAGCAATCGCGCACGAACCGCCGCGTCCAAACCGCCCCCCTTCGTCCGCCGGATCTTCGCCAAGGCGATAGACCGGAGGCACGCCTAAGGTAAAGCAAGGTGATCCGGCTTCCCGTTGCCCGCCCCGAGGGTTCACCGGTGCGTCGCACCCTGGAAGTCTCGCCGGCATAGGTGCGCGTGGCCGCCGGGGCGATGGGAAGGTTCGAGGCGTCTCATCCCGGGCCAGCATACGAACACGTGCTGGTGCGTCATGCCTGACTTGGAGGCCCGCCAGACCAACGTCGGGAAGATCCGGCTGCGGTTTCCTTACGGCAGCGTGAGTTGCACCGCGTGCGGAGCTTTGGCGGGTAGGCCGTACAACTCGCCCATCCGAGCGACGAACTCGGTCTGACCTCCGTAGCTGGGATGCCGGACCCGCTCGGCCGCCATACCCAAGTCCGCCAACGCCGCCTCGGCATCCCTCCCGATGGCGACCAGGACCCGGGGCCGCAATTCCGACACCAGCCATTCGAGGAGGTGGCGGGACGCCTGCCGTTCCCGACGGGTGTGGCAGCGATTGGACAGCGGGTCGCCCGACGCGTGCGGATGGAGCGGGAAGACGTTCCAGAGGAAGATCGGACGTCGCAGGTCCCGGAGAACCTGCCAGATCACCGTCGCCGTGCGCTCGGTCATCGCGGGGCCGCGGGTTGCCCGCGCCAGCGGCAATTGACCGTAGAGGCCGGCATGGGCGGAGAGGTGGGCCTCGTCCGTGAGCGCCAGGCCCGTGCGCCGCCCGCCACGGTACCCGAGGTCGCGCGCGATCCAGATCGAGTCGACGCCTCCGGCGAGGGCCGCCTCCAGCACGAGGCGCAGGTTCTCACGCCGGACCTGGGGCGCACCGACGCCGTCGTGGTCCGGGCAGGCCTCGGCGTAGGGGTTGAAGGTGTCGCTGAAGCGAAGCGCCGCGAGGGCCTCGATGAAGGCGCCAGGTGTCATGTCGGCAGGTCCTCGACCAGCATCTTCCGCCCGACCAGATCGAGCCGAAGGCGCCCGCGGCGCTTCTCCCGCAAGAAACGAAACGCTTCGTTACCGGCGAGGATGGCCTCTTCCCAAAGCCAGAGCGGGCAGGCCTCGACCTCGTAGCCGCGCACGAATTGCCTCACCGATTTCAGGAAGGCGAAGCCCAGGTCGCCCGGGCGCTGTCCTTCGAAGAAGCCGAGCTGCTTCGCCTCACCGAAGACGAACGTCGCCACGCCCTCCTCGATCAGGATCGCGCGCGCTCCGTCCTGCCCCTCGTCGACGCGGGCCTCGCTTTTCCTCTTCAGGCGGAACAGCGCGCGCGTCACCGGCGACCAGCCGAGGACGGCGGCGTAGGCATAGTGGAAGGCGTCGTGGAACCGGTAATCGTCCGGCTTCATGATGTTGTCGGTCAGGCGGTCGCCGATGAAGATGCCGTTGCATCGCTGCACGACGTACCGCCTGTCGTTCCCGCCGGTGCGCTCGAAGATGTCGATGGTCAACGCGCGGGGTAGGCGCTCTTCGTCCGGGAACGCCTCGTCGAACAGCGGCGGGGCGACGCGCGTCGCCGGCCAACGGTCCTCGGCCTTCGCGAGGTTGCGCATGGCGGCCTGCTCCAGGGTGACGCCGGCCTCGTTCGCGGCCGCGACGAGAAGGCCGAACACTGCGGAGAGACGCTCCAGGAGGTCCGGGCTTCCCGCGAGGTCGCCCCGCGCCCCCAGCGCGGCCAGCCGGCCGACGGCCCCGGCCAGCTGTAGCAGGGTGTGCTCGAAGGCGACGGTCGGGACGTGCAAAGGCAAGGCACGCTGCGGCTGCACGTCCGCGAAGGTCGGCTCGGGTCCCCCGGCGAGGTCCCGGCCGGCGAGATCCCCCAAGCGCAGCCCGGCGTGATCGGCGATCACCGCCAGGTACCAGAGCGCGTCGCCCATCTCCTCGACGACGCTCGCCTCGTAGCCGAGATAGGACCGCGCGTCGCGCTGCTTCTTCTTGGTCTCGCTCAGCAGGCTGCCCGTCTCGCCGAAGAGGCCGAGCACGGCCAGGTCGAGGCCGGTGCCCTTCCCTCGCGTCCGGTCCGTCCGGACCGCCCCGGCTTGATAACCGTTCAGGCTAAGCGGCGCCGTATCCATGTCCCCTCCCCGCTCCAGGTTGGCCTATCCTCAGGTTGCCATCGTCGGACCTTTCCGGCGCTCAGTCCAGGGTGCCGGTGCCCACCCGCGCCGCCGCGGACGGACCCTTGCCATACCGACCGCGGCTGACCACCTAAGCTTTACTGAGCCAGGCTCCCGGGCGTAATGCGCGACGGAAGGACCTGGGCACCGGGGAGAAGCCGCACATGCCGAAGGTTTGCGTGCTCGGTCCTGTCGACGACGAGGAACGCACGGCCCTGCTCAAGCTCTTGGCCGAGGCGGGCTGCGATGTCGTGGACGAGGAGGTCGCCGCCGTCGAGCCCGGCGAAGGGGAGGACGACGAGGGGGAAGACGGCGAGCACGTCGAGGATCCCGTTGCGCCGGAAGACGACGAGCCCGCACCCGCGGATGACGAGGCCCCCGCCGGTCACGCCGAGACGCCGGACGAGGACTTGGGGGTGATCGTGCTGTCTCCCGATTGCCTCGCGGACGAGGAGCTGGGGCGCGTGATGCAGCGGGCCGCCGCCCAGGGTCGTCGCGTGATCGGGATCTGGCCTCCTGGAACCCAGGACGAGACGCTGCCGCGCGCGTTCGAGGATTACGGCGGGGATACCGTCCCCTGGGATGCGGGCAGCCTGCGGGGCGCCCTACCGCGGAGGAACGCGAAGCCCGAGTGGTTGAAGCCCGACGCCCAGCCGCGGGCGGAGCGCCAGACCAAGCGGAACAAGTGCTGAGGCCGGCGTGCGCGTCCACTCCTACGTGATCGACCACGACCTCGGGTTCGCGCCCAATCCGTTCCACCGGGTGTGCACGCTGAGCGCGTGCAAACCGCTGATCCGGCAGCACGCGAGCGTCGGGGACTTCGTGGTCGGGACCGGCTCGATCCCGAACGGGATCAAGGACCGTGTCGTCTACTGGATGCGGGTCGACGAGATCCTCACCTTCGACCGGTACTGGGACGACGCTCGCTTCGGCGCCAAGCGACCGGTGATGTCCGGCAGCCGCATGCAGATCTACGGCGACAACATCTATCGCCGCTCGGCCGACGGCACCTTCGTCCAGGCCGATTCCTTCCATAGCGAGCCCGGGGGCGTCACCAGCCTGCCGAACCTGGTGCGCGACACCGGTCGGACGGACCGGGTGCTTCTCGGGCGCGAATACGCCTACTGGGGCGGTTCGGGCCCGCTGGTCCCCCAGGAACTGAGCGATCTCGTGCACAGCACGCAGGGCCATCGAAACCAGTTCACGCCCGAGCGGGTGAGCGCCTTCGTGACATGGCTCCGCGGCATGCCGGGCCGCGGCTTGCTGGGTCGGCCGGCGAACTGGCCAGCCTGAGAGCCGAGCGCCCCGGCGGCCCCACCGCCGGCGAACCCGGCCACGAGGCCATGGGCGTGACCCGCTACGAGGTGGCCTCGCCCCGGTCCTTCGGCGACATCGACGCCGCGCGCCGGCTGCCCCCGACGGGCGGCTAGGAAGGCGGCGCTTGCCGGAATGAGCCTGGCTCAGAAGCCTCTACCGCCGACTTGTCCCGTGCGATGCCAAGGGGCTTTCGAGTAGGGGTGACGGGCGGCGACCTTTCATCCGAGCCGGTCGGAAGTCCGGGCGGACAGCCGCTCGTGGCCATGGATCTGGCCTCGATCCGTCGAGCCACGGTGGCGGGACGCGAGCCGAGACCAGGCGTTCCCAAAGGCGTTGAATGGCGGCGGCACACATCGGGTTACGTCGTCCCGCCGCGTGCGCGCCGTCTCACTCGGTCCGTGGCAACCTCGGTGATGCCGATCCTTGCGCGCGGCTGCGCAGGACACGCTCTCAAGAAAGCTTGTCCCGTTTGCAGCACCGCGACAGCGGCGCTCTCAACACAGCTTGTCCCGATTTGCCCGGAACCTTGTCCCGCCGCGATGCGGACGCCCCGATCCGACCGCTCGCGGGGCCGTCCGGCTAAGGTGTTCGTGGGTCGGCCCACGCCACGACATGGCCTCGTGGAGCGGACGGGAGGGACGCCTTGGCCTTGCCGAACCGGACGTAGAGCGCCGGAAGGACCAGCAGCGTCAGGACGGTCGCGCTGGCCAAGCCGCCGATGACGACGGTCGCCAGCGGCCGCTGCACCTCCGCACCTGTGCCCGTCGCCAAAGCCATCGGCACGAAGCCCAGGGCGGCGACCAAGGCCGTCATAGCCACCGGCCGCAGCCGGGTCAGGGCGCCCTCGCGGACGGCATCCGGAATCGCCGTCCCCTCCGCCACGAGCGCGCGGATGTGGTTCAGCAGCACCAAGCCGTTCAGGACCGCGACGCCCGAGAGCGCGATGAACCCGACCGCGGCCGAGACCGAGAAGGGCATGTCGCGCAGCCACAGGGCCGCAACGCCGCCGGTCAGGGCCATCGGCACGGCGCTGAACACGATCAGCGCGTCGCGCCCGGACCCTAGCGCCCCGAGGAGCAGGAGGAAGATCAGCGCGAAGCAGGCCGGCACGACCGCCGCCAAGCGCTGGCGAGCGGCCGTCAGGTTCTCGAACTGCCCGCCCCACTTCACCTCGTAACCGGGCGGCAGCCGCACCTCGGCGGCGATGCGCGCCTGCGCCTCGGCCACCAGCGAGCCGATGTCGCGCCCGCGCACGTTCGCGGTGACCACGACGCGGCGGCGGCCGTTCTCGCGGCTCACCTGGTTCGGCCCCTCGCCCAAGGCGAACGAGGCGAGCTGCCGCAGCGGCACGCTCGTACCGCCGGCCGGCCCGGGAGCGGCCGGGACCCCGGTGCCCGTCCGCGCGGGCGCGGCCTGCGAGGGCGGTAGCGGCACCGGCAGGTTCCTCAACGCCTCGACGTCGCCCCGGGCGTCGTCGGCCAACCGGACCACGATGGCGAAGCGACGGTCGCCCTCGAACACCAGCCCGGCGTCCTTGCCGCCGACCGCCGTGCCGATGACGTCCTGCACGTCCGCCATGCTCAAGCCGCGCCGGGCGATCTCGCGCCGGTCGACCTTGATCTCCAGGAACGGCAGCCCGACCGCCTCCTCGACCTTCACGTCGGCGGCGCCCTCCAGGCTGCGCAGGATGCCGGCGATCTTGCGGGCGCCGTCGACCATCGGGCCGAACTCCTCGCCGAACACCTTCACCGCGAGGTCGTCGCGAACGCCCGCGATCAGCTCGTTGAAGCGCATCTGGATGGGCTGCGAGAACCCGAGCAGCGTGCCCGGGATCAGCTTCGCCTCGGCGTCCATGCGGGCGATCAACGATTCCTTCGCCTCGGACGGGTCCGGCCACTCCGCTTGGGGCCTCAGGATCAGGTAGGTGTCACAGGCGTTCGGCGGCATCGGGTCGGCGGCGATGTCGGGCGTGCCGCAGCGCGAGTAGACGAAGGCCACCTCCGGGAACTTGCTCATGGCGTCCTCGACGCCGAGCTGCATGGCCTGCGACTGCGAGATAGCCGTCGAGGGGATGCGCCGCGCCTCCATGACGATGTTCTTCTCGTCGAGCGTCGGGGTGAACTCCTGGCCGAGCCGCGTCGCCAGGGCCCCGGCCAGCCCGAGGACGACCACCGCGCCGCCTATGAAAGCCAAGGGCGTCCGGACCGCCCCGCCCAGCACCGGTCGATAGGCCGCCTTCAGTCCTCGGATCAGCAGGTTGTCGCCCTCGCCGACCCGCCCGGTGATGAAGGTCGCGACCATCGCCGGGACGAAGGTCAGGGACAGCACGAAGGCCGCCACGAGCGCGATCAGCACCGTCAGCGCCATGGGTGCGAAGGTCTTGCCCTCCACGCCGGTGAACGTCAGCAGCGGCACGTAGACCAGGATGATGATGGCCTGCCCGTAGACGCTCGGCTTGATCATCTCCTCGGCCGAGACGCGCACGGTCTCCAGCCGCTCGTCGAGGCTCAGCGTCCGTCCCAGCGCGTGCTGGCGCTCGGCCAGGTGGCGCAGGCTGTTCTCGGCGATGATGACCGCGCCGTCGACGATGAGCCCGAAGTCGAGCGCGCCGAGGCTCATCAGGTTGGCGCTGATGCGGCCCGCAAGCATGCCGGTCGCCGTCAGCATCATGGCGACGGGGATGACCAGGGCCGTGATGATCGCCGCCCGGATGTTGCCGAGCGCCAGGAACAGCACCGCGACGACCAGCAGCGCACCCTCGGCCAGGTTCCTGGACACCGTCCGGATCGTGGCGTCGACGAGGTCGGTCCGGCTGAGCAGCGTCCGGGCCTGGATGCCCGGCGGGAGAAGCTTGTTGATCTCCTTGATCTTGGCGTCCGCGGCCGCCGAGACGGTTCGGCTGTTCTCGCCGATGAGCATGAGGGCGGTGCCCAGCACGACCTCGCGGCCGTTCTCGCTGGCCGAGCCGGTCCGGAGCTCGCGGCCGATCCCGACCTCGGCGACGTCCCTCACCAGGATCGGTATCCCGGCCCGGGTCGCCACGACGACATCGCGGATCTGGTCGACGTTCTCGATCAGCCCTCCGGCCCGGACGACATAGCCCTCGCCGTTGCGCTCGACGTAGTTGGCGCCTCGGGTCACGTTGTTGGCTCCGATGGCCCGGGTCAGGTCGGCGAAGCCCAGGCCGTAGCCGACGAGCTTCATCGGGTCGGGCTTGACCTGGTACTCCTTGACGAAGCCGCCGATGGCATCGGCACCGGCCACGCCCGGCACGCTCTTCATCTGTGGCCGGATGATCCAATCCTGGACCGTGCGCAGGTAGACCGTGCGCTCGAAGTCGGACCTCAGCCGCTCGCCCTCGGGCGTCAGGTAGCTGCCGTCCGACTGCCAGCCCGGCAGGCCATCGCGGACCGGGGCGCCGTCGCCGGCGGCCTGGTACTCGACCGCCCACCAGTAAATCTCGCCGAGGCCGGTCGAGATCGGCCCGAGCCTGACCTCGACCCCGGGTGGCAGGGTGTTGCGCACCTCGCCCAGGCGCTCGTTCACCTGTTGCCTGGCGAAGTAGACGTCGACCTTGTCGCTGAACACGGCCGTGAGCTGGGCGAAGCCGTTGCGCGAGAAGGAGCGCAAGCTCTCCAGGCCCGGCGTGCCGGCGAGCGCCCGCTCGACCAGGACCGTGACCTGCTTCTCGATCTCGACCGGCGTCAGCGCCGGCGCGATGGCGTTGACCTGGACCTGGTTGTTGGTGACGTCCGGCACCGCGTCGATTGGCAGCCGCGCGAGCGACCAGGCCCCGAAGGCGGTGGCGATGAGCGTCACCAGGATGACCGCGTAGCGGTTGGCGACGGAGAAGGCGAGGATCGGGCGGATCACGGTTCAGTCCTCCGCCGCGGCCTTGCCGAGCTCGGACTTCAGCGTGAAGGTGTTGGCCACCGCCACGGCCTCGCCGGGCTCCAGCCCCTCCGTCACCTCCACGGCGGCGTCGTCCGACCGCCCGAGCTTCACCGGCCTAGCCTCGAAGCCCGCGGCCACCCGCACGAAGACGTTCGGTCTGCCCTCCAAGGTCTGGATGGCCGAGGCCGGGATGAGCACCCGCACCGGCTTGTCGGAGATCACGATCTCGGCACCCACGAAAGACCCGGGCCGCCAGGTCTCGTCCGGGTTGGCCAGTTCCGCGACGACCCGCGCCGCGCGCGTGGCCTGGTCGAGGACGGGCACGATGATGACGATGCGACCGCGCGCGGCCTCGCCGGTCGCCTCGGCCCGCACGGCCACCGCCTGGCCCTCGCGGACCAGCGGCAGGTCGCCGGGGCTCACCGCGAGATCGACCCAGACCGTCGACAGGTCTACGACGCTGTAGAGCTCGGTCTCCAGGTTGTCCCGGCCGACGGCCGCCCCGAGGTCGACGCGCCGCTCCACGACCTTGCCACCGAGCGGCGAGCGGATCTCCTGGCGCTCGAACTGCGCCTCCGGCTGGTTCGGCAACGCCTGGATCTCGGCTTGGCTGAGGCCGAGGAAGGTCAGCTTGCGGCGGGCCGCGTCCTCCTTGACCTTCAGGTCCTGGTAGCTCGCCTGCGAGCGCAGGTACTGCTGCTCGGACGAGATGCGCCTGTCCCAGAGCTCCTTGTCGCGCTCGTAGAGCGTCTTCTGCAGGGCGGCCGACACGCGTGCCGCCAAGTATTCTCCCTTGGCGTCGGCGATCTCGCGGCTGTCGAGGAGCGCCACGACCTCGCCCTTGGCGACCTTGTCGCCGAGCCCCTTGCGCAGCTCCACCACCGTGCCGGTGGTCTTCACCGCGATGCGGGCGGTCAGGTTGGCGTTCGGGACGATGGTGCCCGGCACGTGCAGGTGGCGCGAGAGGTTCCCGCCACCGACCCCGTCCGTGCGGATGCCGGCTTTGCCGACTTGGTCGTCCGTCAGCTTGACGAGGCCGGATCTCTCCGGCTCCGGACCGGCCGCCGCGTGCGGTTCGGGCTTGGCAGGCGCGGCGGCCCCCCTGGCGCCCGCCAGCATGGTGCGGACCGCATCGGGAGCGCCGGGCCACCAGGTCGCGATCAGGACGCCGCCGGCGAGGGCCAGCAGAACGGGGATGAGACGTCTGGACATGTCGGTGCCATGGACGGGCGGCCGCACGCGCACGGCGCCGTCGTTCGAGGATGGGAAGTGGCGGAAAGCCTCAGGCCCTCGGAGGCTCGAACGGTCCCTGCGCCCCGCCCCCGGCTCGGAAGACGTCGTCCAGGCGGGCGAACGACCGCGCCGCCGACGTGGCCACGCTCGCGGGAGCCTTGGCGGCGACGGGCATCACGCCCTGCGCGTGCGATTGCGCGTGGTGGACCAGGTCATCGGCATCCTGGTGGGCCTTGGCGTGGTCCTGTCCCGCCACCGGCGGCATGGCGAGCGCGACGGGACCGGAGGCCGCGTGCCGGGCCTCGGCGAGCAACGGCATCACCGTCACGCCCGCCAGGAGCAACGCGACGGCCACCGTCATGAGACGCCGTCCGAATGACACCCGACACCCTCTTCCCGGCGAGCGCCGTCCATCCCGGCGCGTCGAACACCCTTCCCCCATCCCCTCCGGGGGGATAGCATGTCAACATGGATCACGTTCACGCCTCCCACCCGGAGATCATCAAGCGGCTGAGGCGCGCCCACGGCCATCTCGCCGGCGTCATCGCGATGATCGAGGAGGGCCGCCCCTGCGTGGACCTCGCCCAGCAGTTGCAGGCGGTCGAGAGCGCCATCGCCAACGCGAAGCGCACGCTGATCGAGGACCACATGGAGCACTGCATCGGCGACGGCGTCGCGGACGGCGGCAAGTCCGCCAAAGCGGCGCTGGCCGAGTTCAAGGCGCTGGCCAAGTACCTGTGAAGGCCCCGTTGCTGAGCGTCCTCGCGAACCGCACCTACCGGCACCTGTTCGCCGCGCAGGTCATCGCCCTGGTCGGCACCGGCCTGCTGACGGTGGCCCTCGGCCTGCTCGCCTACCGGTTGGCCGGGGCAGAGGCCGGGGCGGTGCTGGGCACGGCGCTCGCCATCAAGATGGTGGCCTACGTGCTGGTGGCGCCCATCGCGAACGCCTTCACCGGGCAGTTGCCCCGCCGCGCTTTCCTGGTTGCGACCGACCTCGTCCGGGCCGGCGTCGCCCTGATCCTGCCCTTCGTCGACCAGGTCTGGCAGGTCTACCTACTGGTGTTCGTGCTGCAAGCCTGCTCGGCGGCCTTCACGCCGACCTTCCAGGCGACCATCCCGGACATCCTCCCGGACGAGCGTGACTACACCCGGGCGCTGTCGCTCTCGCGCCTCGCCTACGACCTGGAGAACCTGCTCAGTCCGACACTGGCCGCCTTGCTGCTGACGGTCATCGACTTCCACTGGCTGTTCGGCGGCACGGTCGTCGGATTCCTGTGTTCGGCCGCCCTGGTCGTCTCGGTGGCGCTCCCGTCCCCGACGCCGCCCGAGCGCCAAGCGGGGGTGTACGAGCGCACCATGCGGGGGCTGCGGATCTACCTCGCCACGCCGCGGCTGCGCGGGCTTCTCGCCCTGAACCTCGCGGTGGCGGCGGCCGGCTCCATGGTCATCGTCAACACGGTGGTGATCGTGCAGGCCCTCCTGCAACGGCCCCAGAACGACGTCGCGGTGGCGCTCGGGCTGTTCGGGGGCGGCTCGATGCTGGCGGCTCTGCTGCTGCCGCGGGTGCTCGACCGGCTGCCCGACCGCACGGTCATGCTCCCGGCGGCGGCGTTCCTCGGCGTCGTGCTGCTCGGCTTTGCCGCTACGACCTGGGGCGGCGTCATCGGCTGGCCTATGCTGCTGGCCGCCTGGCTGGCGCTCGGGATCGGGTACTCCGCCGCGCAGACCCCGACCGGACGGCTGCTCCGGCGCTCCGCGACGCCCGGCGACCGCCCGGCCGTGTTCGCCGCCCAGTTCGCGCTCTCGCACGTCGCCTGGCTCTTGACCTATCCACTTGCCGGCTGGCTCGGCGCGAAGGCGGGCATGCCGGTCACGCTGGCGGTGCTGGGCGCGCTGACCTTGGTCGCCGTCGCCGCGGCGGCGGCGCTCTGGCCGGCCTCGGACCCGGACGTCGTCGAGCACGCGCACCCCGGCCTCGAATTTGGCCATCCGCACCTGGACGGCGTCGGGACGCGCCGGCATGCCCACGCCTTCGTCATCGACGACCTGCACCAACGCTGGCCCGCGGCCCGGCCGGGATGAACCGACCCGGATGTTCGTCGGGCGCTTCGGTCCCGAGGCCGTGGATGCCACGCGCCGCGGCTCTAACCGAATGGCGAAGGTGCGGGGCTATGCGCCGCCGGAACCCCGCCATGCGGGTCTTCGCAGTGGCAGCCCGGTCAGTCCGTCGACTTGCCCCACGCGTCAGGAGGCTCGACCGGTTCGCTCCGAGCGGGCAGCCGCGTCCATCTCGGCCACATCCGCCGATGCACCGGCGCTTCGACGGCTGTGGGCTTTCGCGGCGAGGACCGGCGGGGCGACCAAGCCCGCCGGGACCGCGCTTACGATGGGCTGATCGATGGGTCGATCCCGACCGCGTGCGCCGCGGGGTCGGGATGGATGCCCTGCCAGCCAAGCCAGCCGGTGTAGAGGCCGACGAGCACGATCAGGGCTGCCGAGGCGTAGGGCGCCCGACGGGCGAAGGCACCGAACCCGGACCACCGCGACGCGACGTGCTTGACGCTGAGGGCGGCCAGCACCCCGGCCGAGACCATCGTGACCGCGAGGCCGATGCTGAAGCAGACGACCAGCGCGAAGCCGAGGCTGAACTGCTTGAGCTGGATGCACAGGAGCAGGACCGTGATGGCGGCCGGGCACGGGATCAGGCCGCCGGTCAGCCCGAACAGCACGATCTGTCCCGTCGTCACCTGACGCCCGGCGAAGCGCCGCCGGATGTCCTCCGCATGCGCTCGGGCATGGGCGTCGTCCTCGTCGCCCAGGTTCATGTGACCGTGGTCGTGATCCTGCTCCTCGAACGCGACCTCGTGGGTTTCCGCACCCGCGGGCCCGTCAAGGCGCAGTCGCGCCGTGAAGGCGTGCGGCTCGGGGATCTCCTCCAGGCTCTCCAGGAAGTCGCCCCCATCGGCGAAGGCGAACGTCTGCCGCCCGCCGTCCGGACGGACCGTCTCGACGGTGACCGCACCCGGCGCGGGCAGCGGACCCGTCCCGGCCCGGAGGCGCCAGCGCGGCGGCACGCCGTCCTCGTACACCTCCAGCGTCAACCGGCCGTCGCCGGTCACGACGTGCCGGTGCTCGCCATGGTGATGATGGTGACCGTGGTGCTGCTCGCGCCAGGTCCGCCACGCCATCCAGAGCGCGATGCCGACGATGAGCACCGCCGACGCCAGCTGGAAATACGGCTCGGCCGTGTCGCCACCCCATTCCTGGCCGAGATACTGTCCGCCCAGCGCGATCACCCAGACGACCGCGGTGTGCGAGAGCGTCGCCGCCAGCCCGAGCAGGACCGCCTGCGTGACCGTGCCCCGGACCGCGATGATGAAGGCGGCCATCATCGTCTTCGAATGGCCGGGCTCCAGGCCGTGCAGGGCGCCGAGCAGGATGGCGCTCGGCACGAACAGCCAGGCATGCGCGGTCCCCTGCTGCAGCAGGTCGGCGAACGGGGTCATGGGGCGGCTCTCGTCATTTGAGGTAGGTCCGCACCACCTCGATCAGCTCGGCGGCGCCCCGGGCGCGCTCGGCGTCCGGCTCGGCGTCCGGGTTCACGACGTGGTGGCGGATGTGGTCTTCCATCAGCTCGGCGGTCAGCCCGTTGATGGCCCCGCGCATCGAGGCGACCAGCATCAGCACGTCGGCGCAGCCGTGCTCGGCCTCCAGGGCCCGCTCGACCGCCTCCGCCTGTCCCTTGATCCGGCGCACCCGCGCCAGCAGCTTGGTCCTGTCCTTGATCGTGTGAGCCATGAATGGCGTCCTCGTCCTCGCAATACATAGGGGGGTACCCTATCTGTGTCCAGCGACCGATGCGTCGCGTGGCGGGGAGGCCCTAGCATGAGGAAGGACGACCCCTGCATCGGGGTTTGCCAGTGGGATGGGCGGACCGGCTGGTGCCTCGGTTGCGGCCGCACGGTCCCGGAAATACGCGCGTGGCGGAAGATGACGCCGTACAGGAAGGCCGCCCTCGCTCGCGAACTGCCGCGGCGCGTTCGGCAGGTCGCCGTCGCGCAGGTCGAAGCCGAGCCCGGCAGGACCCCGAGCCGCTCCTAGATCGCAGGATCTGCCGGGCGGAACGGCGGCCCCGGTCAGATCGTCCCCGACATGGGTTTCGTCCAGCCGGACGCCCCGTCAAGCCACCCCAGTGTAGCCGAGCCGGAATCGAAAGGCGTCGTGACCGGTGACCGTCACCGCCGCGATTGCGTCCGGCACGTCGGGCGGCATGCGTCGGACGATGCGCTCCATCCCGCAGCAGCAAGCCCGGCGGACGAGGACGGCGAGCCCCGATCCGTTTCCGGCGGTCGCGGTCGCCGTCTTTTTGCGCCGGGACACGCCGGGCCAGACCACGAGGCTGACCAGCCCCGCCGCTGCCGATGCCCGAGGCGCGAACCGAGCCCGCCGGCGTCGATGGGCAGGTGAAAGCCTGACCGCGAGGGTGGACGTCGGCACCGTCTCGGCCTCGCAGGCCGGCGGTGATCTCATAAGCGCGTTGGAGGCCGAACCCGAGCGGCGGCAGGACGGAGATCCGATCCAGCCAATGCCGGGCGATCCGGCAGGTCGCCGCCTGCAGCGCCGCCAGCGCCGCCAGCACCGCGACGCCGGTCGCACCGAGGACGGATCCGAGCGCGAGGCCGCGCCAGCCGAACCGGTGGGCCGCCGCCGCGATCACGGTCGCGGCGATGATCCGATCTGTTCACGTCCCCTGGAAGGCGACGGGGTCCCCGAACCAAGACGACGTCACATCCTTCCTCGGTCGACGCCCCGCGCAGATCCTCATCGCCCCGCTCATGGCTTTGCGCCGACGGCGCTCGCGCGGCACGGCGGTCCCGGCGTGCTCCTAGGGTCGCGGCGTGTGGGTCCTTGCGATGCGGCGCCGAAGGTCCGTCGGGACATCCATCCGGCGCCATACCGTCGTGGTCTTTCGGCCCGTGATCGCGAAGGCTGGCCTGACGCCGGCCCGATCCAAGGCTTCCCGCACCCACCGCGCGCCGGATCCCATCTCCCTGGCGAGCGCACCCGTGGTGGCGTACTCGGCCTCGTAAGCCGCGAGCGCATCGTCCCGCACCAGGATCTCCCCGCACGGCATTGCTGTCCCCGCCATGAGGCCTGCCCGGACGATCAGGCCGACGCTGTCCGTCGGGACCGTGAGCCGCCGGCCGACCTCTTCGAGGGTGAGACCCCCACCTTCGCGCGAACGCCGCGCGACCCTGATGTCCTCCGGGTCGACCAGGAAGCCCGCGAGGCCGGGTACGTCCCGCAGGACCGCCCTGACCCGAAGCTGGCCGGCCAGGATCATGTCGCAGGTGCCGCGCACGCCGTCGACCTTGCCGTGCTGGCTGGCTCGCGCGAGCGGAAGGAGGCCGGCGGGCATGGCCCCGACGGTCGGCGCCGAACCACGGATCCGGGATAGCACGGCGGCCACGGCATCCCGGTCGAAGACGTCGGCCTTGATGCCGGCGCGCGCGTGGATCTCGGCGGGCGGAACGATCCGCGCCGCGACCAACATCCGCGTCTGGCGCTTCGCCAGCCCGAGCGCCGCCGGCAGATCCTCCGCGCGGAGCGCGCGGTCGAGGATCGCCCGGATCTGGGCGGCGGTCTCGCGGGCGATGCCGATGGGCGTACCCCTCCTCGTCCGTTGCGGCCAGGCGCCCAGGGCCTTGACGTAGCCGGCGATGAACTCCGGCCTTCGGCCGCATTCCGCGGCGATGTCGGCGAGGCTGACCAACGGGACGTCGGCATGCCGGATCACCACCGAGGTCTTGTGAACCGGGCCCCGACCGGCGTGATGCGCGTATAGGGCCGCCCGAACCGCATCCCCGCTCGCTCCCGCCGGCAGCCGCTTTGCCCAGAGATACAGGTAGCCATAGACCTGTTCGGCCCCCCAGGCGCCGAGGCCGACATGGTCGGCTCTGGCCATCCCGTCGAGCAGGGCGTCGAAGGCGTGCGGCCAGTCCCGGGCGGCGGCGAGACCGGCCGAGAACACCTCCGGATGGCGCTCCGCCGGAAACTTCGAGAGGGCCCCGTCGGCGCCCCCGAGCAGGGCGACGCCGAACCGCTCCATGGCGTCGCAGGCCTCGGCGAGCGTCAGGCCGTCGAGGAGGGGCACGCTGGTCCGGGCCATGCCGCCGAGGCGGCCGACCACGTAGGCGTCCGCCAGCGTCGTCGCGGGCGGGACCCTGGCGCCGTCGCAGGCGAGAAGGGAATGGCCGTTCCTGCAACGGGTCAGTGAGCCGGCTTCCCAGGTGACGCCCGTCCGGCAAATCGGGCAGGACCCCTCCAGGCGGACATGATGGAGGGGACAGGTGCCGACGGCGGCCACGTCCCACCAGAAGCGCCGGTGGATGTTCCAGTGCGCGTGTCGTCCCGACGGCGTCCTGCGAAGGTCGTCCTGCCAACAGCAGGGGCACCACCGCCGCACGTTCGTCGTCCAATCGTCCCGGTGGACCACCTCGTCCGCGATCACGACCTTTTTCTTGGTGATCTCGGTGGGCGTCCAACCCCGGAACGCGTCCTCGCCACGGCCGAGCCGATCCGCGAGGGGGCCGGCGGCGCGGCCCTGCAGGATGTCGCTCATGGAATGGCCCGCGGTCCTGAGGCGTTCGCGGCTCCACGGCTCGCCGTTGACGTCGAAGGCGCGCAGCAGGTGCGCCGCGGCGGATTCCCCGTCGATGACGGGCGGGATGATGGTCAGCCGCATCGGTTTCCCCCTACGCGTCGTCGGCTTGCGTCTCGACCCCGGCCTCGGCGGTCCCCGTCAGGCGCGTGAGCCTCTCGAACTCGATCTCCTTCATCTTCGGCAGGGTCGAGATGTCGACCACCAGGAACGGGTTCCTGCGCGGACCGAGCTCGAAGATCTCCTCGAAGACGAAGCCGAGGTGGTCGACCTGCCCGATGCTCGGCTTGCCCGACTGGATGGCGCGGAAGGCCGCCTTCTTGACGAGGTGCATCATGCGACCGGTGTAGCCGTTCGAAGCCTTGAGCATGCGCTGAACCATGTCGTGCTCCGACAGGCCGCACGCGGCCGGGAAGCCGAGCCTTGCCTCGACCAGCGACAGGAATTTCGTGGCCTTCTTCACGCAGGCTTCCGAGTGACCCAGCGGCTTGATCGGCTTGAAGACGCAGCGCCGGAGGAGCTGGAAATCCTCCTTCAGCACCTTCTTGAGCCAGGGCATGCCCGAGAGCACGAGGGAGACGGGGCGCAACTCCGCACCGGGCGGCCGAAGCGGATCGTCCGGATCCGGGATGACGAGGTTCTTCAGCGTCTCGACCAGGGTGCGCCGCTCGTCACCGGTGCGTCCGCGGAAGGCATGGTGGAATTCGTCGATCATGATGATGGAGACGAGTTGGGCGTGCATCTGGTGGCGCACCCGGGTCCAGATATCGTGCTCCTTCAGGTTGGCGCTGAGCTCCTTCTCCGTCATGGCGAGGTACAGCGCGAGACCCAGCGTCTTCAGCGTGCAGGGGCTCGGCGCCTTGATGTAGACCAGCGGCCGCACGGGGCCGAACTCGTCGCGGAACGGCACGAGCGCCGGGCGGAGCTGCAACCGGGCGAGCAGATGCGACTTCCCGGCCCCGGAAGCGGCCGGGATGACGAGGCACTGACCCTCGACATCGTCGCCGAGGTCCTTGAGCATCTCGTCGAAGCGCGCGACGGTCTTGATCACCACGTCGGTGTTGACGTGGATGGTGTCGACGCGTCGCTTCCAGGCCCGCCGTTCGAGGTCCTGCGGGCTCAAGCGGATCGCGAACCGCTCACGGCGGACCGGGGCGGCCTGGGGGCCGGGAAGGATGGTGACGTCGGGGCGGAAGGTCTCCCCGTCCTGGCTTTGCGGCATGCGATGGCCCTCACTCGGCAGTCCAGTTGTCGGGATCGTCGGGGTCGAACTCGGCGCCGACGTCCGCCGTCACGCTCCGCGGATCGGCCTCGGCGGCGACGGGCCTCGGACCGGCCGGCCGGGCCGCCGGCGCGGCGTCCTGCGGGGCGTCCTGCGGGGCGCTGGCCGGGCGCGGCGCGGTCTTGCGGCCACCCTGCCCGACCCGGGGCGCGGGTGCCGCGTCGGCCGCGGCCGGCGGCGCGGCCTTCCGCGGGCGCCGGGTCCGCAGCCGCTCTTCCTCGTGGGCGCCCTCGTCCGCGACGTCCCAGGCGACCTCGAACATCGGGTCGTCGGCGTGGTCGCGGAACCAGTCGACGTCGGCGCTCGCCAGGCGCTTCGGCTTGACGCCGGCCTTGCGGCATTCGGCGCGCAACAGCTCCATCGCGCGGACGAGCGTCGCGCGAGCGACGCGCTGGCCTTCCTGCGTCATCCGACGCGCCGTGCGGACCACGTCTCGCCACTCCGCCAGGGAGGTCCCGTCGGCCAACCCGTCCTCGCAAGGGACCTTGATCCAACCGGCCTCCTCGTCCACCAGGACGAGGAGGTGGCCGAGATCGGACGCGTCGGCCTTGACGAGGAATTCGTCGCCGAAGTGGAAGCCCTTCCTGCGACGGACGCCCTTCAGTTCGTCGGACTGGTAGGTGAGGCCGAGGAAGGTGATCCCGTTCCGCTGAATGGTCCGCGGGACCACCAGGGCGATGAGCGGGTCGAGGTCGTCGGCCGACGGCGGCAGGCGCGTGCCGTAGCCCGCCAGGTCCTGCCAGCGCAGCAGGGGCGTTCGTCCGAGCAGCCCGCCATGCTTGCGGTTGTGGTAGATGTCGACGACCCAGATCGTGAAGAACTCGACGAGTTGGGCCAGGGTCAGGGCGGCCTGCCCGACGCTGTCGTAGTCGCCGCGCTCGCGCACGTCGCGGAAGGTCCGGCCGGGAAGGTAGGCGCAGAAGTCGCGCGCGATGGTGCCGAGGGCGCGCTCGACCTTGCCCTTCAGGTGGGGCTTGCGCCGGGGCATGTAGCGGAGCTCGAACCGCAGCTGTCCGGCGGCCGCCTTCATCGACCGGGAGTGGAATTCCTTCCCGTTATCGAGCTTGACGACCTCCGGCACGCCGAACACGGGCCACGCCGTGTCGACCCGGATGCCGGTCAGGTCCTTCGGCAGCACCGCCATGCGCAGGCAGTGCATCACCGAAGTCCAGGAGGGACGCTCGTCACTGAGGTGGAATCCCACGATCATGCGGGTCGCGGCGCAGATCGCGACCGTGAGCCAGACCCGCCTCGTGCGCTTGTCCTTGCGGCGCCGGTCCCGCGCCGGCGTGCCGTCGCCCTCCAGGACCAGCACGTCGAGCGGCGTGTGGTCGACCTCGACGATTTCGAGCGGCCGCGTCGCCTGGGGGGCCTTCTTGACGTGCCGGAAGGCCTGCTCCGCCGCCGCGGGGCCCTCGCGATGGTAGATCACGTCGAACTGGCTGACGTTCGCCTTCACCCAACGCCGGATCGTCATGCCATCGGGCACGTCGAAGGGCACGGTGCGCGTCTTGTTCTCGCGCTCGATCCTGCCCTGGATGAAGACGATGACATGGCTCAGCGGCGGTCCGTTCCGGGTGAGCCAGTCCTCGCGCACGCGCTCCGCGATGATCATCTCGACCTCGGGATCGAGGCGGAAACCCGCCCGTCCCTTCAGGTCGTCCAGCGGGATCAGCGCCACGATGGACTTGCCGCCCTTGCGCCAACGCCCGTACCAACCCTTCAGCGAGGAGCCGCTCACCCGTTCGAGCGGCACGTCGTCGGGATGGGAGCCCTCGTTCTCGATGGCCCGCTGCCGGCGCTCGGCCGCGACGAGCCTCGCGATATCGGCGTAGCCCTTCGGGACCTTCCTATGGGTCCGCTCGGCGAAGCACCGGTCGCAGGCCTGCACGTAGTCGAGGCGCATCAGCGCCGCGTCCTGCTGGCGAACGTCGAAGGTGTCGATGTTGCGAAGGAGGTTGTCCCTGACGCCTTGGGGGAGCCCGGCGGCGGTGTCCTCCACCAGTTGGAGCCGCCTGGGCTCGCCGAAGTAGAGGTCGGCCAACTCGGCATGGGTCTTCGTGACCGTGACCGGCCTCGCCCCGAGCGTGCGCAGCGTGACGCCGGCCTCGTCGCGCGAGAGCACCTTGTGGTAGACGCCCTCGACGATGACGAGCGCGTCCGCTTGGAGACGGATCTGGCACGCGCCCATGGTCAGCGCAGCCCCCCGCATGCGCCGGGTCCCGCCATGCGCACCCTCCCGCCGCGGTGGAGGTCCACCAGGACGGCGTCGCTCAGCAAGACGGTCTCGGAACCGCCCGCGAGCCTGCGCAGGGCGAGGCCCGCCCGCTCGCGGGCGACGGAGGCGTAGGGGACGCCGTCGACGACGACGACCGCGCCGATGGGAAGGCGGAACTGCTGGTCGAGCCTGTTCAAGGTGCACTCCTGAGGTTCGCGGGGCGGCGGATCATGGCGTGGTCGTCGAAGGGTCGGCCGGGGTCGGCCAGCTCGGCCTCGCCGCGCGCGACCAGGGCCACGACGGCCCGGAAGGCGCGGGCCTGGAGCCCCGACGCCGCCCGGAGTTCCCGGACGAGACCCCGGCCGCCGAAGCGGTCGAGGACCACGCGCATGGTGTGCTGCTCCGCCTCGTCGACCATGAAGGTGCGCTCGCTCGCGACGAGCGCGGCGTTCGCGACGCGGAGCGCGTCGATCTCGACCTCGGTCCAGAGCTCGAAGCCGTCGTAGCCGGCGGCCCTGGCGCCGGCCTCGATGCGGTGCCGGATCCCGTCCCAGCCCAGCCTGATCACCCTCTTCCGCGGCTTGACCTCGACGGCGAGGCGCCGCCCGTCGTCGATCTCGACGCCGAAGTCGGCCGTGTAGCTGCGCCACCGGACGCCGTCGTGCCAACGGAAGGGTGCGGGCTCCTCCTGGTAGCGCAGGACGGCATCGTCCTGCTCCAGGATCAGGATGAAGTCCCGCGCGAGGAGGCCCTCGTAGGCCACCATGCGGTAGCCCATCCCCGCCTTGCCGGATGGGACCTCGCCCGTGATGCAGTCCCGTCGGCCGGTGACGATCGGGCGCGACGGGCTCGGCTTGCCGACATGGCGGCTTCGCAGGGTCGCCGGCATCAGGACCTCCGCCGGGCGTCAGGGCCGTCAGGTCCCTCGGCCGCGTCGGCGCCACCCGATTCCTCGCCGGTCGGGATCGCGGGGGTGGCCCCGGGCGACAGCCGGATCGGATAGCGCGCGACCCCCTCCTGCCAGCGGTCCAGCGGGGTCGACCGGTCCGGTCCGGAGCGGCGGACGTCGAGATCGGCGAGCCAGGCGTGCGCGGCCGCCATCAAGCCTCCTGCGTCCTCGACCACCTCCCCCCGGGCCGTCAGCCAGCGCTGCAGACCCGCCACCCGGCAGGGAGCGCCCGGATCGTCGACCGCGGCGAAGTGCAGCCGGATGCCGAGCGCCGCCGCGGAATGCCGGAACGTGGCGCCGAGGAAGGCGGGATCCCGGTCCAGCACGATCACCTCCGGCAGCCCCATGCACAGGCGGGCGGCGCCGAGCGGCTCCGGGGCCGCCGTCGCGGTTTGCGCCCCGAACAGGCCGAGCAGGTCCTCCCCGTCCGGCGGCGCGGTGCCGAGCGCCGCCGCCACGATCACGCCGCTGTAGCTGTCGCGTGCGGTGACCAGGTGAACGCGGTCGGCGCCGAGTTCCGGGACGGCGACCCGCAGGGCTTCCCGGGCGACGACGACCTCGGCGAGAGGACGCCCGCACGAGAGGTGCCGGAACCGGTACGCCTGCTGCAGGGGACGCAGACGGTCGCCCACCATCCGCACGAGGGTGCGGAAAGCGGGAACGTCAGCGGCCGCGCCTCCCCGCGCATGCGACGCTTCCAGGCACCTCGCCTGTGCGAGGCGGGCCATGGCCGTCAGAGTGACGCCCCGGCGCGGGTCGGCCTCGGCCACGACCTGGTCGACAAGCTCGCCGATCCACGGGGCCCAGTGGGTCTGCTGCCGGGGCGACCGCGCCATCCGCCGGTGGGCGAGGCCGGCCGGGTTGCCGTCGGCCTCCCGGAGCCGCGCTTCCCATGCCCTGACCTGGCGCGGCGTGGGCGGATCGACGTCGTCGCTCAGCTCGCAGACGGCGCGGATCGCGACCCGCAGGTGGCGGTCGCCCCGCCGTCCTGGCGGGAGGTCCTCGACCGCCCGCACGTAACGGTGGCGGCGCAGCGCGGCGGCGCGCTCGCGCTCCGTCATCTCGTTGAGGGCCTGGATCTCGGCCCGGAGCCGGTCGGTGTCGGCGGTCGTCGCGGGAAAGAGTTCTAGCTGCTTCATGATCGCGCGGGTCCTCGAAAGGCGGACGGAGCCAGCCTTGGTGGTGGGATGGGCGGTGACCCCGGCCCGGAGGCCGGGGCTTCGGCGGCGGCTCAGAACTCGGTGGGCTCGCTGGCCTCGGTCTCCGGCTCGAACGTCCCCCGCGGGACGCCGAGCAGCGCGGCGACGTCCCCGTCCCAGGCATCGAAGGCCCGGTCGATCAGGGGGGCGAGGGGCGGCTGGAAGTCGGCCGTGAGGGTCTCGACGCGGTACGGCTCGTTCATGGTGCTCTCCTCGGATGGGGTCGCGCGGGGCCGGTCCGGATCCGTCGCGGGGACGGTCCGGGCGCGGCCGGCTTGGGCCGGCGGATCCCGAGGAGGCGGAGCGCAGCCCGCTTGCTTTCGCAGGCGAGAGCTGGCATACGTCATCGGTCTCGAATGTCGGCCTTGTCCCGGTGGTTGGCCGGTTTGGTATGCGGCGGTCGTGATCACGAGGTCCGGCGGTGACGTGGTCGAGAGGGCTCAAGCTCTCGTCCGGCGTGCCGGACCTTACCCGCTACAGCCTTTCGGCTGCGTAGCGGGCAAGCTCAAAGCGTGCGGCCCGGATCGGGCCGTGCGCTTTTATTTTGCCTCGACGATCACTGCCTGGCCCGGAGGGTCGCGGGAGCGCGCGCGGAGGGCTGCGCGATATCGGTTGCGCATCGAAATTCTCCTCGATAATTGATGAGTTGTTGGATCTAGACTGATCTTATGACGCTCAGGCCTTCGTTGGATCTTTCAGATACCAATGTTGTGCCTTCCGATCATGGTAAACGAGGTTTTTATTCTTAAGACGGGTCTTATTTTTCTCCGAGGCATCGAGCGTGTAGCCGGCGTCCCGGACCGCGTCGTTGACTTCAGTCCCCGACAACCCCTTGGCGCCAGCCTTCGCGAGAGCGTCGACGATGACCTGGGCGACCAGGCCGGAGACTTTCGGCGCCGGCATCCGTTCGGCCTCGTCCGGTACCGGCTCGTCGTCCGGCGCCGGCCGGGCCTCCGCTTTCGTCTCGGCCTGGTCGGCCGCCTGGGCCGGTTCCGGGGCGTATGCCGCCCCTTGCTGCAGGGTCGCGATCATCTGGTCGAGGCGGGCCGCCTTGGCGGTCTCCGCCGCGATGGCGCTCACGTGTTCCAACATGAGCTCCTGAAGCTGCCGCGTCCTGTCCGCGGCGGCTTGCCGGGCCCGGTCGCGCTCCTGGCACATCTGGGTGATCACATCCATTCGGCACCCCCGACCAGGTCCAGGTCCGCATCCAGGTCCGGAGGAGCTCCGCGACCTGATGATCGGACCATAGACCGGGTGCCCGCCCAGCCGCAAGTTCTTTCGCCCAGGTCCACCGGACGTGGTAAACGGAAGCTGACCCGGTCGACCCGGTTGAGTGGCTGAATAAAACCGGGTCGCGCCCCCGGCCAACCTTGTCCGTCCCGTCCCCGGGTCATCCTCCGGCCGAGTGTCGCTTGTCTCCAACGGCGGGCGGCCGTCGACGTACCCTAGGACACCCGCAAACGCGACGTCCGCGTTCGTGGATCTTCAAATCGACGAAGCATTCATTCGAGCACAGGCCGCCGTAACAAATGTCGGTCTCCGTATTCTGATCAGCATCGGCGCCGAGACGAAGGCGTATGCCGTATTTCATCGAGCTGGCCCCCGCGGGTCGGCGGGTAGCGCGACCCTCGCATTGGCCGAGCGGCATTGCCGTCGACAGGGCCCCCGATCCGGCCGGCGACCCGGCCGTCCCGGACCTGGTCGTCACGGGCCTGGCCGACCGGTGGGTTGGGCCGGGGCGCGGATCAGGCACCGACCGGCCGGCCCGTCGTGCCACTCGAAGCCGATCTCGACCAGGCCGGACGCCAGCACGAGGTCGCGGACCGGGTCGAACCTCACGGCGCTTCCCTCCTCGTCGGCGGTGCGGACAAGCTCCTCCAGCAACCCGGCATCCTGCGTCCGAACCGCCTCAGGAGCGACCTGGAGCTCGCCGGTCCCGTTGACATGCATGGGGAGGAGTGATGCGCCGTCCAGCCGCGAGAGGCGACGCATCGCGCGATGTGCGGGCGTGTTGAGCTCGTCGGGGATGGACGCATCGAGGAGCGCATCGGCGTCTTCGGGCGCGAGCGTCGTCGGCGCGCCGTCCGACGAGACGACCGCGGATGATTGCTCGAACCGCCCGGCGGCGACGTCGAAGCGGACCGCCAGGAGCAGCCTGACGCCGGCGCGGGACAGGGCGAGGTCCAGCCGGCCTCCGTGTCTCTCGCCCCGGGCATAGCGGGCGTCCCCGATCTCCAGGCCGGCATGCCGGCGCAGCAGTCGTACTGCGGCCGGCGCGAGCGCCTCGTCGATCAGGTCGCGGGAGAGCGCGCCGGCGAGGCTCCGGCGCCATTGCGGACCGCCCCAGTCCGATGTCCGTGTGCCGCGCGCGGTCGGCGCGAGGAGCGCGGCGGCCGTCCAGCGCAGCGCGGGGACGTCGGCCGCGGCCGCGGGGCCGCGGTGAACCAGGTCGGCCAGGTCGCCGATCAAGGATGGAAGGCCCGGCGACAGCGCCGCCTTGAGCCGGCGCTGGACCAGTGCGGCGGCGTCGGCGAGGGCCGACGAACCGGGTCCGGATGCGGGGCGGCCCGTTCGTGTGGCGCCCGGCGCGAGGCCTTCGAGATCGGCGAGGGCCTGTAGGATGAGCGGCAGCATCCGCAGGTACTCGAAGGCCCGCCCGAGGTGCGCCCGCGTGCCGTCGGCATCCTCGGGGACCCAACGGGCGATCCGTTCCAGGGCGGCCAGCACCTCGGCGTGGGCCCTCAGGGCGAAATCCTTCGGGATCGCGTCGAGCACGGCGCGGTCGGCCGGATGGCGCGACCGGGCTAGGGGGGCGACGATGCCGTCCATCCAGGCCTGCCTGACGTGTTTGCGGATGGCGCTCTGCAGCCCGGGGATCTTGGAGACCTGGAGACCGCCCCCGGAAAGCGCCGCATGCAGGGTGCCCATGGCCGTGTCGACGATGGGCCGCGTGTCGGGATGGGCAAGGGCGGAGATGGCCTGCCGCGCCCGCGCGAGTTCGTGCACGTCCGCCCGCATCGGGCGGACGTCGGCGGGGGAAAGCGGGAAGTCGGGGTCGGGATGCATGGCCGGACGGTGCCCCAGGCGCGCGGGCGTCCGGTCGAGGCGCACGGCACGGCCTCGCACCGGGATTGTGCGCGGAGGCCGGGCCGGGTCGGTCCTGTCCTTGGACGGCGCCCGGGAATCGGGCGCACAGCCCATTGTGCGAGGCGCGCGGCAAGGCACAAACGCCCTCCCCGACCCTGCCGGGACGTGCCGCCGCGCCGCCGTCGGCCGCGACGTTCCCGACGGCAAGCCCGGTGAAGTTCCGCTCGCGCGTTCCGCCATGTCCCGCCTCGACATCCAGGGGTTCTCGGGGACCGGGCCGCCTCAGGCGGCCCGGCGCGAATGCACGGGGCGCCGGACCGCGGCGCGCCGCTTCGGCATCCGTCGCACGACGGCGCTCGCGGTGGGCGTCACCGGTCCGGGCGCGGGCGCCGCCGGCCGGTCCGTTGTGCCGGCGACGCCGCGCGGCCCGGGCCCGAGACGCGGCGATTCGGACCGGGGCCCCGAGCCCGATCCGGGTGCCGCGCCCCGCGCCCTCGGGAGACGGGGCCGGGACCCGAGGGCGAGGGTCATCCGCCCCGGCGGTCCCTGTCGACGACGAACGCCGGCCGCGTGTCGGACAGGCGTCGCCAGGCGTCGAGGTAGGCGCCGAGATGCGGTCTGCGGGTCCGCTCCAGCTCCAGGTAATCCTGGAGGCCCGCGATCGCCCTGTCGTGGGCCGCGGCGTCGGTCCGCCCGGCGAGATACGCATGGCGGACGTAGATGCCGAAGGTCGTCATCGTGTCGGTCTCGCAATACGCCCGGACGCGCTCGATCTGTCCGGCTGCGACCATGTCGGCCACCAGCGACCCGTGCTCGCCGAGTTTGCCCGGCATGCCGACCAGCGCGGCGGCCTCCTCCAGGGTGAGCCGGCTGGCGCACCCGAACCCGGACATCTCGTCCATGACGTCGACGTGGGCGCCGCCGTACCGGTTGCCGTAGCTTGACCAGCGCGTGCCGCGCCGGAACCAGGCTTCCGCCGAGATGCCGTGGAGCATCGTGCGGTGGAGCAGCGTCGGCATGTCGAAGCCGCGGCCGTTCCAGGTGACGAGCCGGAACCTGCCGGAGGCGAAATGCCGCCAGAAGCCGCGCAGGATGCGGGCCTCGTCCCAGCCCGCCTCGCCGCCGCTCCTGCAGGCGGTGACCCGATATTCCTCCAGTCCCGTATCGCCGTCGCGCAGGATCTCCGCCTGCACGAAGCTGACGGCGACCACGGCGTGCCACGCGCATTTCGGAAACCTGTCCCTGGCCCACACCTCGGGCGGCGGCATCAGGGTTTCGTCCGGCACGGTCTCGATATCGACGACGAGGAGCGCGTCCGCATCGACGCCGGTTTCCGCCGCCGGCCGACGGTCGTGGCGGACGGCGGAGCGCGCGCCGGCCGCGGGTGCGCTCGCGTCGGACATGGAGGGGAGCCGAAGCCGGGGCGACGGGGAGCGGGTCTGGTGCATGGGGCGGTTCTCCGGGGCGGCTGTCAGACCAGGATCGTGCGGCTGGCGTCGAACCCGTTCGTCGGGTCGTCCGGGTCGTAGGGGTTGCTCACGACGCGCGTGCGCCCGAGCCGCAGGTCGCAGGCCTGCGGCACGTTCCCGTGGATCCAGACGGCCGGGGCGCCCCACCCCTCCATCACGGGGTCCAGGGCGGAGGCGTGCCAGCAGACCCGCCACGGGTCGAGCACGGGCCTCGCCAGGGCTGGCGGCAGGCAGGACCGGGACGGGGCGAAGGCGGTGACGACCGCGGCGCGGTCGCCCGGGCCGATGTCACGCAGGACCGGGTTCGGCATATGGCCATACAGGCCGGCACCGACGGCGACGGCGTTGAGCCCATCCTCGATGAACGCCCGCGAGCGTGCATGCGCGCCGGCCGCGTCGTGCGGGAAGAAGGGCACCCCGGGTGCGCTCGCCGCCTTGTCAGACACCGTCCAGCGGCTGCGGGCGTGCGCGCGGGCGGTCCGGGCGTTCTCGACGCCGTCCAGGGCGAAGTCGGTCCAGAGCGTCGCCCCCAGGATGATCAGGCCGGGCCGGAGCGGATCGCCGAGGCGAACGGCGCCGTCGTGGAGCACGGTGATGCCCAGCGCCGCCCCAAGCGGCACGGCCTCGGCGAGCGCCTCGCCCACGGGTTCGCCGTCGAGGTACTCCGCCGGTCCAGGGACGAGGACGACCGGCCGCCGACCCTGGCGGCCGCCGAGCGCGTCCGCAAGCCAGCGCACGGACCGGCACAGGCCGGGCGCGATCCCGCCCGGGACGAGCAAGGCGTCGAAGTCCGGCAGCGGGTCCGGCAGCACGTGCGGCGCCCGGTCAATCCTCAGGTCGGACAGGGTCCATAGACGGAACGGGACGGGCTTCGGCGGGGCGGACCGCGCCCCGGGGGCGGCCGGCACGGCGGACGGGCCTTCCGTCGGTGCCGGTGCATGCACCTCGGCCCGGGCCACCGGATCGGGAACGTGGAGCGTCACGGCTGTCCTCCGTCCTGCGCGGCGCGGTGTTGGTCCGCCTCGGCGATCAGCGCCCGGAGCGCGTCGCCCGAGACCAGGCGCCGCGCGATCAGCAGCTCGGCGACGGCCGCCACGGCGGTGCGGTTCGCCTCCATGACGGCCAAGGCCTCGCCGCTCAGCCGGTCGAGGTCGCGCTCGACCGCCCCGAGAAGGGTGGGGTCGAGCGACAGCGCGACCGCCACTTCGTGGGGGGCGCCGCGATACGCCAACCGGTCGCCGAGGCCGAGCGAGGCGTGGTTGCCGGCGAGCAGGGTCGTCACGCGCGCGAGGTCCGAGCGGCTATCGCCGCCCGCCCCGGCGCTCGGCTCCCCGAGGAACAGGATCTCGGCGGCCCGTCCGCACAGGAGCGCGACCGCGAGGCCCTCGATCTCCGCGCGGGTCGGGGACTGGCCGAGGCGGGTCGCCACGGAGGTCGCGCCGAGCGAATCCCGGCGCGGGACCAGGTCGACCTGGGCGACGCGGGCGCCGATCCGCTCGAACGCCACGGCGTGCCCCGCCTCGTGGTACGCGCTCCGACGTCGGTCCGCCGGGCTCCCTTGATCCGGCGGCGCGACGCGGCCGAGCAGGTCCTCCGGGCGCATCGGCCGTCCGGCGGCGCGCGCGGCGGCACGGGCCTCGGACACCCACCCGGCGACCTGGGCGCCGCTGGCGCCGAGCGCAAGCGCGCCGAGCGGCGCGAGGTCCATGTCGGGCACCTCGCCGTCGTCGAGGTGTTGCCGGAAGATGACCGCCAGGTCGGCGGCCGAGGGCGGCTTGATCTCGATCACCCGGCCCAGCCGTCCGGGCCTGATCAAGGCGGGATCGAGCCTATCGCCGTGGTTCGTCGCCGCGATGATGCACACCTCGGGGGCGCCGGGCGCGTTGAGCGCATCGAAACCGAGCAAAATGCTCGTGCACAAGGGGGTCCACCACTCGCGTGCGTGGTTGTCCATCGTGGCCCTATTAGGAATACTGTCAGCTTCATCTAGGAATAAAATACTCGGCGCCAGAGCGCACGCGTGCGTGTACGCGGCATCCCATGCGCGGAGCACGCCACCCAGATGTCCGTCGGATCCGGTGAACCAGGCGCCGACCGAGGTCGCGACCAGCGGCAGGCCCGCGGCCTTCGCGAGCGAGCGGACGAAAGATGATTTTCCTAGTCCCGGGGCGGAGCTGAGGGCGACGTGCCTGTCGAGCCGCTGGAACGCGGGCGCGCCGCCGGAGGCGCGCCAGGTCGCGATCTCGTCGATGAGGCGCGTGCCCCAGGCGTGGGCATCGCCGAAGCCGACCAGGGTCGCGAAATCGGGCGCCGACCCGACGGCGGGATCCGCGGTGGCCTTCGAGCGCGCCGCCGCGGCGAGGCGCGCGACGCAGGCCCGCGCCGTCGTCCCGCGCACCGCGGCGGCGATCTCGAAGAAGTCCAGCCCGCGCGCGATCCCGGGCGGCAGGGTCGGACGCCGCCCCGTGGCGGCCCGGACGACCCGCGCGATCACGGCGTCGGTCGCGCCCGGGAGCCGCACGTGCAGGTCCGCCGCGGCGACGAGGGCCGAAGGCAGGTAGCGCGCGGGCGATTGCGAGACGCCGAGCACCCGGTCGCCGCGGGCGAGCCGGTCCGCCACCCGGTCGTTTCCGCGGTCCGCACGGTCCTCGCTTCTCGAAGCGCCGGTGCGCGCCGCCACGTAACCCCACGCCGCCAGGCGCCCGCACGCCTCGCGGACCGGCTCGACCCAGTCTGCGGCCGGAACCTGGACGACGAGGGCGAAGGCGGGGTCGGCGGCGATGCGGCGGCGCTGGGCGGGCGAGAGCGCCGCTTCGAGCGCGAAGGCCGCGAGCGTCTCGGTCGCGGGACGGCGCTCGTCGGCGGCGACGTCCCCGGTCTCCGCCTCGTTCAGGTCGTCGCGCAGGAATGTCAGGTGGGGCATGGTCGCCTTGCTCCGAGGGTGGGTCGAGGTCCGGGGCCGGGTTACGGCGGGCCCGGGTCGCGGCACGCATCCGCCGGCGACGGCCTACGACGGCACCTCGACGACGCAGGCCGGGTCGAAGGCGGGGTTCTCGCCGTCGTAGCCGAGGGGGTTGCACAGGATCCGGGTCGGACCGATCCGGTGGTCGCGGCGGGCGTGGACGTGGCCGTGAAGCCAGAGGTCCGGGCGGCCGGCGGCGATGAGGCTGCCGAGGTCGCTCGCGAAGGCCGGGTTCAGCACGCTGCCGGCGAAGCCCGGGTCGAGCGAGGCACGGGCGGGGGCGTGGTGCGTGACCACGACGTGCGGTCGCGCCCGCGTGCCCGGCGGGTCGACCTCCAGCAGCGCGCGCTCCAGGAAGGCGCGGCTGGCGGCGTGCAGGGCCGCCGCGTCCCCCGGCCGGAATGTGCGCCAGCCCGGGTTGCGGGTCGTCGCGATGCAACGGTGATCGTTGAGGCCGGCCTGCGCGGCCGCCATGGCCCGCCGGCGGTTGCCCGCGCCGTCGATGCCGTAGTCGGTCCAGAGCGTGCCGCCGGAGAAGGCGACGCCGCCGATCTCGACGGTGTCGTCGTCGAGCAGGGTTACGCCGTGCCGTTCCGCGGCCCGGCGTCCGAGCGCGCGCTCCTCGTCAACGGCCGAGCCGTAGAATTCATGGTTTCCCGGCACGACTACGACCGGCATGATCGGTCGGATGGCCTGGCCCAGCCAGAGGATGGTGTCCGCCAGACCCTGGCCGACGTCGCCCGCGACGACGGCGACGTCGGCTTCGGGGATGTGCCCGGGCGTCCACGGCGCCCCCGACAGGTCGCGATGCAAGTCGCTGAAGATCCAGATCCGCACGTGATCGACTCCGGGGTTCTCGGGAACTTCTCGCTCTTCGGGATGCGGCGGCGGTCACCGCCGAGGCGGGGGGCGGCGCCCGGCCCGCCGCCTTCCGGGTCGGCCCGGACGCCCGCCGCGCACGTCCGGCGGTAGGCCGGCGAGGACGTGGGCGAGGACGGTGCGGGCCGCCGCATCGCCCCGCCAGGCGGCGACGAGCACCGTCGAGAGCGCGAGGTCCACGACGGCGGGGTCCGGTTCGGCGCGCCGCGTGAGGTCGAGCGTGACGGCGATGGCGGCCGCGGCCTCACCCCTCCGGGCCGCGGGCCAGGACCGATGATGCAGGCAGACGCCGCCGGCGAGGGCTCGGCGGACCTCCCGGATCGCGGAGGCCTCGATGTCCGGAAGCCGTGCCGTGCGCCAGAGCGCGAGCGGATGGCTTCCCGCGGGCGGCTCGCGGCGCGGGAGGGTCCGGTCGCGGGGATGGGAATCGTCGCTCGCGCGCATGCGTCCTCCGGGCTCGTGACGGGCAAGACGGACCCGCTCCCGCGCGCCGAGGCGCGCGGGCGGGGTTCGTTCGGACGGGATGGCGGTGGCTAGTGCCGGTCGAGGCGCTCGGCGCCCGTGTCGGGTTGGCCCAGGACGAAGTACCTCGACAGGGTGCGCGCCCAGCGCCGGCCATCGGAGGCGTACAGATCGCTGGTGGTGATGCGGCGGCCGTCGGGGAAGTTCGGATGCCCGTGGACCTCGCCGGTGAGCACCCTCACGGACCGGGTGGAGGCCCGCCACCGCTCAAGGCGCGGGGCGCCGTGCAGGTCCTCCCGCGTCGGCTTGACCTGGTCGCGGATCCCCTGGAGCTCGTCGGCGAGGTCGCGCAGCCGGTCGCCGGCCTCGCGCTCGTCCGGCGCCCGAGCCTGTTCGACGTCGACACCGAGGTTCGCGGCGAACGCGGCGGGGTCGACCTCGGCGGCGTGCGGGTTCGCGGCGGCGGCGCGCAGGGCGGCGAGCAGCGTGACGGAGGCCCCGAGGCTGCGGCTCGTGCGATCCCCTTCGGCGATGCGCTGTGCCTCCCCGCGGCCGAACGCCGGCACGACCGTCGGCAGGGTCCGGACACGGCCTCGACCCGGCACGAGCGCCTCGTGCCCACGCATGACGCGGCCGAACGCGTCGGCAGCGGCGGCTCCGCCGCTGCGCCCGCACCCGAGGAGCCAGGGCGGCGAGACCACGTCCAGACCGAAATCCTCCGACGGGTTCATGCCCGCGAGCGCCGACGCCGCGGCATGCTCCTCGAAGGGGGTCGGGCCCACCGGCAGCACCGGCGCGTCGATGCGCGCCCTCAGCCCGAGGTTCCCCAGGCACGCCGCCGGCAGGTCGAGGACGAGATCGTCGTCCCGCCCCACGGCCTCGGCCGCGATCTCTCCCGCCTCCCGTGCGTCGCGCGCCTCGCGCTCGCTGACGGTGAGGCCCTCCTCCGTGACCGTCCGGCCCGGCAACGGGGCCTCCTCGGGGAACCTGACGCGCAGGAGCGTGACGGGGCGGCCGAGAACGCCATAGGCGTCGGCGAGGAGGAGCGCGGCGTAGGCGGCATGGGTCCGGCCAGCGGAACCGAAGAAGGCAGAGATCAAGGGCAATCTCCATGACGGAATCCGGACGCCGGCGCGCCCGGTGGAATGGCCACCGGGCGCGCGACGTCGGACACGTTGTGATTGATCCGTGAATCTTAAGGCAAAAGAGCGGAAATGAACAGCATAATCTGACTATTATCAAGAGCCATATTTTCGGGATGGTTAACGGCGTCGTGGCATATAGTCTTGGGCGCTTCGGATTACTTACGCATACGCGCGAGGTGGACCGGCGTGACGGTGCCGGAGGTACGCTTCCTGCGACCGGCACGGGGCCCCGTGTGACACGTCCGGACCGCGCCCGGCGACCCGAGCGGCGACCTGCGGTCGAAGCCGGCCGGTGCTTGGATCCCCACGCCCCATGCCGTCGTCGCGCAGATGACCCGCTGCGCCCCTGAGAGCCGGGCTTGACCGACCGCCGTGACCGCCGGTTCGGCGCGACGGTCGCCCGGTCAGCACCGATGCCGGGACGAGCCGGCGGCCGGGTCGCAAGGGGGGACCACGCCTCAGGCAGTTCAGGAATTGACGGGTGCGGATCTCGCGGGCGCTGACGGACGCGACAAGGGGCCGTGCCCGCGGCCCGGCCCCGAGGAGGGCGGGACGCCGACGGCGGTCGGCACGAGCGCGGGACCGCGCGACGCGCGATAGACAGTGCGCCGGGAGCGACCAGGGATCCGATAACCAGTAATTTCTGTATTTCTAGACTTATAGAAATACAGATGGCAAGATTCCCTCGATGCATCGGCCCAAAGGAGGACGCCGTGATCGCGACCATCCATTCCAACGACCGCACCGGCCTCCTGGCCGCAGCGTTGGTGGCCGGCGGCCTGACCGCCGCCGGCTCCCGTCCCACCGTCGTCGCCGTCGGCGCCAACGGCGCCCAGGCCTGTGGCCTGGCACGCCTCTCGGGTTCGTTCGACCTGCTCCGCCCCGATCCCGGCGACGCGGCGGCCGTCCTGTCGGGACTGGCGGCACGGTCGGAAGGCGACGTGATCGCCGTCCTGCCGACGGACCTGCTTCGCGAGGGCGGTCCGGGCGAACCCGGGCACCTTCGCGTCGTGGCCACGGCGTGCCGGCTGACCGCGGCCCAGGCCCTGCACGCGACCGCGTCGGGGGCGTGGCACCTTCGCTGCGACAGCGGGCTCGGCCAGCCGGCCTGGCGGATCGCCCCGCGCGTCCTGCCCCTCCGGCTGCCGAGGCTCTCGCCGCTGGAACAGATGCGGCTGCTCGCGGGAGATCTCGGCGGCGGCATGCGGTACGCGGCGGTCGCGCTCGCCGCCACCCTCCTCGCCGTCTCGGCGGATCCGGACGCCGAGCGCTTCGAGGCGGGTGACCTGGCCGCGCTCATGTCGCCGCTTTCCCCGGCCCGGGACCGTGCCCTGCACGAGCGGCTCCTCGACTGCGCTGCCGCCCTGGCCGACCCGGTTCTCCGAGACGCCCCCGTCGGCACCGCCGAGGCCGCGGGCGACCGAATCCGCAAAGCCCGCCCGACGCCGGTGGCGACCGCTCGCCTCCGCGCAACGCAACCCGCCCGCCTTCGCGCCTGACGGAAAGGACCAGAGCGATGATCAACCGCACGAAACCGAACCGCCTCTCGCCAGCGCCCCGGCCGCGCGTCGCCTCGCCCGGGACCGCTCGTCCCGGTCGCTCCGGAAGCGCCCGCCGGGCGCGCGCCGGGGCGGGCTTCTCCCGCGCCCGGATCGGACAGGGCGACCTCTCCCGCGACCGGGCGCCGACGGCGCCCCCGCACCGGGACGCGAACCCCTACGAGGCGTTCTACGCCTTGTCGGCGGACGGTGTCGGCCTGCTCGACCCCGGTTTCGACGACTGGGACTTGGACCCGTGCGTCCTCGTCGGGCTGTCGCCGTACCGCGGCGACGAGCCGGACGACGCGTGACCGCTTCCCGGGGCCCCACGGCGAGGGCGCCCGGGGGATGCGAGCCGGCACGGACCGGCTTCCGCGTCGCAGCGGGAGCCGGCGCACGGCGAAGGACCGGCTTTCGGAGCCTCAGAAATCGTCTCGGACGCGGCGTCTCGGCGAACGCGTAGCGGGTATCGTTATGCGTGACGCGTTACGGGCGTCGACCCTTCGGCTTGATCGGGAAGCCGGGACACGGGGTTGTGGCATGGTCGGGGAGCGGTCGGTCGAGCCGCCCAGGTTGTCTCCGGGAGGGACGAGGCGACGCCGCATCGAGGATGCCGCGCCGCGGCCGGACGCCCCGGCAGGCGGAGGCACCGGAGGTGGTTCGGGTCCGCCGGGCGTGCCGGAGGATGGAGCCGGTCACCGTTGTCACGCGCCTCGCGACCGGTCTCGGCGCCGGTGCCGATGCATCCGCTGCCCCACGGCACCGCGCCGCGCTGATGGGGCGGGACTGGCGAGCGTGCAGGGACGCAGCGGCCGGTCACGAGGGAGCGGAACCTCCGTGCGTCGGCGCGCGCGGTCGGACGCCCATGCCGCGGCCATAGTTCTAGATATACAGAAATAAGGGTTGCGCACCCCGTGCCGCGTCTCCATGGTGCTTCCATGGAGCTCGAACTCGCGGCACGACAGTTGGAGGCCCTCGGCAATCTGACCCGCCTGAGGGTGTACCGTACGCTCGCGCGGGCGGGCCGAGACGGCCTGCCGGTCGGTGCCCTCCAGCGGCGCGTCGATGTCCCGGCCTCGACGCTCTCCCATCATCTCCACCGTCTGATCCAGACCGGTCTGGTCGCCCAGGAACGCCAAGCCACGACACTGGTCTGCCGGGCGGTCGATCCGGCGATGAACGCCCTGATCGGCTTCCTCGATGAGGGTGGGCATCGGGAGCGGTCGGCCGGTCCCGCGTCGATGTCGGCCTGATCGACCGTTGTCCGCGACCGGGCATGCAACCTTCGCTCGACCGGCGCCGTTCCGACCGCCGCGACCCGTCCGGGCCCGCGCGGCCTTGCCCGGCGGAGGCGCGCCGCTGAGACTTGCCGACGACAGCGCCGATCGGGGCGGCGATGGTATGCTCCGGCCCGAATCCGGATTTTGGGAATGCCGCGCCGATGCGCCTGACGGAAGAGACCGGGACGGATCACCGCCCCTCGGACGAGGCCTGGATCGGCAACCTGATCCGGCATTGGCGCGAGGACCCCGGCGCCTCCTATCGGACCTGGTTCCTGTGGGAGGAGCGCATCAAGAACTTCCGCTCGATCCGGCGCGGCCTCCAGGCGGTGATAGACGAGATCCGGGCCGACGCGTTCGGCAACGCCTATCGCGGCTCGTCCTTGGAAACGGTGGTCCACTCCATCGCGGAGCAGCGCCAGGTCTTCAAGGGCGCCGACCACGCATTCCTCTGGAAGCCTAAGCTGCGCATCCCCGACATCTACGAAGACCGCGCCAACCAGGTTGCGTTCGGCCGGTTCCTCGACGCCTGCCTGTGCTGCAGTGCAGAGGACGGGGTGCTGGCCGCCATCCACGGCCTCGACCGGCAACGCATCAAGGGGCTGGGTCCGGCCGCGGCGAACCTGCTGTACTTCCTGCACCCCACACTTGTGCCCCCGTTCAACACGGCCATCGTGAAGGGCTACAACGCCATCGCCGGCGCCAATGTGAAGCTCGGCAAGTGGGACGAGTACCTCGCCATGCGCCGGGGCATCGTCGCCCTCAACGCCGCCCATCGCGGCCTGCTCTCCAACGATTACGGCGCCATCGCGGGCTTCCTGTTCGACGTCGGGTCCGGGCGATACCCGCTGCCGGAGCGCGACGGGGCCGCCGCGCTGGCGCGCTGGCGCGAGGATCTCGACCGAGTGCGGGCGGAGGCCGCGGCCACGGCCTCCAAGGCGGCGCTCGCCGCGCGTGAGGCGGACCACACCCACACCGAGGTCCAGGGCTGGCTGCGCGACCTCGGCCTCGCCCTCGGCTTCGACGTCTGGATCGCGTCGAACGACGGCAACCGCCCCTATGCCTCCGGCCGCCTGTCCGACGGCTGCCTCGACCGCCTGCCCGGGCGGCTGACGGCGAATGGGTCGGCCGAGATGGTCCGGCTCATCGACGTGATCTGGCTGGACAAGGCGGACGGCGACGTCGCGGCCGCCTTCGAGGTCGAGCACACGACGAGCATCTACTCGGGCATCGTGCGGATGCTCGACCTGGCGCTCGGGGTCGAGGGCGGGGCCGCGCGCAACTTCTTCCTGGTGGCGCCCGACAACCGCGAGGAGGACGTGCGCGCGCAGTTCGCCCGGCCCGCCTTCTCGCGGGTGGCCGAGCTCGACCTGCGCTACCTGCCCTACAGCGAGCTGCGCGGGCACCGGGAGACGATCGCCCGCTTCGGGAGCGGCCTGAAGGGCGTGCTCGCCATCGCTAAGCCCGTCGGGCGTCCGCGCTGACCCCGGTGACCGGCGCGACGAAGCCGGCCGGAGGGATTCGGTCGTCATTCCAGCGGCTGGCCGAGAGCGTCCGGAGGTCGCGCAACCGCATCGGCCACTATCGCGCCGTCCTCGACGAGGGACCGACCAACCACCACGCCGACGCCCTGGACCCGATCCGCTGGTGCCGTCCGACCATCGCGCGATGGGCGAGCACCGTGTCACGGGTGGCCGCCGTCGTCATCGGGCGTCCAGCCGCGGGCGCGGGTTCCGAGGGCGCCGGACCGCACGCGCGGATCCCGACGGTCACCGAAGACGTTCGCGGCGCGGCCGATGTTCCGCCGTCGGCCGGGATGCCGGTGGCCCCACGACAACGAACTCCGCCGGTGCGGCCGGACCCCGCGGCGTAGCCTTCGAGCGGGCGTCGGATAAGTCGGCTGTCGCGTCGCGGTGGCCCCGCTCGCCGCGGGCCTCGGCCGCGGGCGTCATCCGGCCCTCGCCGCCGGGGCCTCGGCCGGGCTCTCACCGTCCCAGGGAGCCTCGCCCACGAGGGCGGCGAAGCGCTCGTCCGGGAGTTCCTCGAACGGCCTCCGCTCCGCTATGCGCTGGCGCAGCTTCCACCGGAGCAGCCGGGGCGTGATCCTCTGGAAGCGCCCCGTCGCCGCGACCAACTCAGGATCCAGGCCGCCGAGGATGCCTTCCGCCGTCTGTGCCCCGCCTCTGGCGAGAAGGGCGTGGACCTCCCGCATGAACAAGCGCCAGAACGGCCGCTTTCCCATCGCCGCGACCGCCTCGGCGAGTGGCGGCTCGGGCGTCGCCGCGACGTCCGGCTCGGGCTCGGCCAGCCCGAACCGATGGCCGACGAGGGTCAGCCCGTTGCCGTCCTGCACCAGGCGCAGGAGGTGATAGCGCAGCCACGCCTCGGTGAGCGGGAAACCCGCCCGCTCGCCCTCCTGCTTGAGCCGGGTCGGGAGCGCTCTCAGGAGCGGGTGGACCGCCATGGGGCCGCGTTGGCGCACCGCCGCTTCGACCGCGTCCCGCACCTGCCCCCAGAAGTCGTTCGCCTCTCGCGCCAGCTTGAGCCCGTGCGCGGTATCGACAAACCCGGGCCCGGCGCGACCCTGCGCGAGGGAGTCCGCCTCTCCCGCGGCGGAAACGGGCGGCGCGGCCCCGCCGGCCTGAGTGCCGACGGCCCGCACCCGGTCGAGCTCGACCTGCAACGCCGCGACCCGCTCCTCCAAGAGATCGACCCGGTCCAGCGCCTCGTCGAGCAGATCCCTCGCCGCGGCCCTGCAATCCTCGGCTCCGACGAAGTCCGCCAGACCCGCCCGGGCCGCTTCGACCCGGGCCAACTCAAGCAGCTCCCGCCCGATCACCGTAAGCCGCCTCTCGAACGCCTCCGGCAGGTCCGCCCGTTCGATGGCCGGCCGGTAGTCCTCCCTGTCCTTCCACTTCCTGAGCTCGCGAGCGATGTCGCCGAACGACCCGCCGCCGAGCTCCCTCCGGACCGTGCGGACCGAGACCCGCTCCTTGGTGCCACCGGGCGGTGCCGGCCTGGCCCGTATCCGATCCGCGGCTGTCCAGACCCCGTTCTCCGTCACCATGCCCGCCATCCCAAGCCGTTACCGGTATCATCGCCGCGAGCGGTGAAGAAACGGTCGCGGTCCGCGTGGAGGCTCGGTGTGGGCGCGAGCGCGAGCCGGACCCGAAGGCGACCGGACAGATAGGCCGCGGGAGGCCTTCGGATTGAGGAACGCCCGGTCGGCGAACGCCCCCATCGTGTAACGCGTACGCATAACGTTACCCGTTATGCGTACGCCTCGGAGTCGCGTGCCAACCGCCGGCGGCAGCAGCCGCCATCCCGCCTTGAGCCGCCGGAAACCTCGCTACCACCGAAGACGTACTTCGTCGGCCTGCCTCGCCGCACTACGAAGCCATTCAGGACCGTCGCGGCCGACCAGAAGGTGATCCTGTCGGCCCGTACGCAGGGGCCTCACCGAGGTGCGGCGGCCCGCGAGATCTCGGCACGGGACGGCAGGGGCGCCCATGCTCTTATCCAAGTGCGGTTGCTGCGGGCGGACGGTTCGCACCGACGCGACGAGGTGCCCGAGCTGTCGCGCCGCAACCGGGGCGGGCATGCGCCCTTCCCCGAACGAGGCGGCATACCGGATCTGCATGCTCGCGGACGCGTGCGCCGTCCTCTTCTGGCTCCTCGTGATCCGCCGATAGGCGCGGACCGGCCTACATCCGCTCCTTGATGCCGGAGCCGACGAGCCACCAGTTCACCGGGTAGCTGGTCAGGAATCCCGCCACCATCGCGACCTGCATGGCGAACCAGAACTCGACCGAGTTCACCGGGGCGCGCTGGCCGGCCCAGTGCGGGAACAGGAAGAATTGGGCGAACGCCATGAAGCCGTACATGCCGACCTGCCAGGCGATCAGCGAGACGGTGTCCGCCTTCACGGCCGCCACCAGACCCTCGCCGGGGGATAGCCCGCGCATCGGCACGATGGCGTAATACTGGAACGCGATCCCGAGCGCGTACGCGAACACGAAATCCAGGACCCAGACCGCGTACATCTTCTCATCGAAGAGGGAGTGCCAGCCGAACCAGACGGCGACGGCCGGCACCACGAAGGCGAGCCACTCGGCGGCGACATCGCCCAGCAGGCAGCCGCTGCCGCAGTGGAGCGCACCCTTGCCGACCATCACCGGGAAGGGCATCCCCGTCGTGTTCGGCGGCTTCTCGCCCCGCTCCTTCGCGTCGTGGTGCGCCTCCATGGTCGCGAGCCGGCCGTAACTGAAATAGGCCCAGACCACGACCACCGTCCCGAACAGGGCGCTGATCGGCCAGACCACGTTCATCACGGTCATGTGCTGCGGGTGACGGATCACCTGCGCCGACAGCAGCAGCGAGCAGGCCGCCCCGAGCAGCAGCGCGGCGATCGAGATGGCATGGAGCCAGGTCGGGAACATGCGCGCTCCTAGCGGGCCGAGGAAGGGTCGAGGTTGGCCGCCCGCAGGCGCAGGGCATTGCCAATGACGCTCACCGAGGAGAGCGCCATGGCGGCCGCGGCGATGACCGGCGAGAGCAGGATGCCGAGGAACGGGTAGAGGATGCCCGCCGCCACGGGCACGCCCGCGGCGTTGTAGATGAAGGCGAAGAACAGGTTCTGGCGGATGTTGCCCATCACCGCCCGCGACAGCCGCCGTGCCCGCACGATGCCGAGGAGATCGCCCTTCAGCAGGGTCAACCCGGCGCTCTCGATGGCGACGTCCGTCCCGGTGCCCATGGCGATGCCGACATCCGCCGCCGCGAGCGCCGGGGCGTCGTTCACGCCGTCGCCGGCCATCGCGACCACCTGCCCGGCCGCCTTGTGGCGCTCGACCACCGCAGCCTTCTGGTCGGGCAACACCTCCGCCTCGACCTCTTCGATGCCGAGCCGGCGTGCCACCGCCTCGGCGGTGGTGCGGTTGTCACCGGTCAGCATCACCACCCGGATGCCCTCGGCCCGAAGCGCCGCCAGCGCCTCGGCCGTCGTGGCCTTGACCGGGTCGGCGATGGCGATGACGCCGGCCACCCGGCCATCGACGCCGGCGAAGATCGCCGTCGCGCCGTCACGCCGGAGTTCGTCGGCTTCGGTCGCATGGGTCGATACGTCGACCCCTTGCTCCTGCAGGAAGGCGGCGTTGCCCAGCGCCACGCGGCGGCCCTCAACGGTGCCGAGCGCGCCCTTCCCGGTCGGGCTGTCGAAATCCGCGACGGGGCCGGTCGCGATCCCGCGCTTCCCGGCGGCCGCCACGATGGCCAGGGCGAGCGGGTGCTCGCTCGCCCGCTCGACGCTCGCCGCGAGGCGCAGGAGCGTGTCCTCGTCGAACCCGGCCGCCGCCACGACCCGCGTCACGGCCGGCTTGCCTTCGGTCAGGGTGCCGGTCTTGTCGACCACAAGAGTCGTGACCCGCTCCATCCGCTCCAGTGCCTCCGCATTCTTGACGAGCACCCCGGCCCCGGCGCCGCGACCGACGCCGACCATGATCGACATCGGCGTCGCGAGACCGAGCGCGCACGGGCAGGCGATGATCAGCACCGCCACCGCGGCGAGGAGCGCGAAGGTGAAGCGCGGCTCCGGCCCGAACGCCATCCAGGCGGCGAAGGCCAGCGCCGCCACGCCAATGACCGCCGGCACGAACCAGCCCGCGACTTGATCGGCGAGGCGCTGGATCGGGGCCCGCGAACGCTGCGCCTCGGCCACCATCTGGACGATGCGCGCCAGCATGGTGTCGCGCCCGACCCTGGTCGCCTCGACCACGAGCGAGCCGGACTGGTTGAGGCTGCCGCCGATCACCGCGCCGCCGACCTCCTTGGTGACGGGCATCGATTCCCCCGTCACGAGGCTCTCGTCGACGGCGCTGCGGCCCTCCACCACCGCGCCGTCGACCGGGACCTTCTCGCCGGGGCGCACGCGCAGCCGGTCGCCGATGGCGATGGCATCGAGCTGCACCTCCTCGTCCTCGCCGTCGGGCCGGATGCGGCGGGCGGTTTTCGGCGCGAGGTCGAGGAGCGCCCGCAGCGCGCCGCCGGTGCTCTCGCGGGCGCGAAGCTCCAGGACCTGTCCGAGCAGCACGAGCACGGTGATCACCGCCGCCGCCTCGAAGTAGGCCGGCACCGCCCCGCCGTGCCCGCGTAGCGCTTCCGGGAACAGCCCCGGGGCAAGGGTCGCCACCACGCTGTAGAGGTAGGCCGTGCCCGTCCCGAGGGCGACCAGGGTGAACATGTTCAGGTTCCGAGACAGGACGGAGTGCCAGGCCCGAACGAAGAAGGGCCAGCCGGCCCAGAGCACCACCGGGGTGGCGAGCGCGAACTGGATCCAATTCGAGGTCTGCTGCCCGAGCCGTTCGGTCAGGCCGAAGAGGTGCCCGCCCATCTCCAGCACGAACACCGGCAGGGTCAGGACCAGCCCGACCCGGAACCGGCGGGTCATATCGACGAGCTCCTCGCTGGGGCCGTCGTCGGCGCCGACCATCGCCGGCTCAAGCCCCATGCCGCAGATCGGGCATGCCCCGGGGCCGACCTGCCTGATCTCCGGGTGCATCGGACAGGTGTAGATCGAGCCTTCCGGCACCGGGTCGGACTTGGCTGCGGACTGGCCGGGGTCGAGGTAGCGGACCGGCTCGGCCACGAACTTCGTCCGGCAGCCGTTCGAGCAGAAGTAGTAGGGATGCCCGTCGTGCTCGGCCCGGTGCTCGGTCGCGTGCGGGTCGACCATCATCCCGCAGACCGGGTCCTTCACGCGGGACGCACCCGCGTCATCCGCGGCCATGCCGGCATGGTCGTGCGCATGGGAAGCGACGGAGTGGTCATGCCCGTGTCCTTCGGAGCAGGCGCGGGCCGCCGGGGCGAGATGCGTTTTCGACGAATTGCTCATGACCGGTCCCTCCGCGCGACTTCGATCTCCGCGGCCCGCGAGAGCGGACGCGATTTGGGCCGCGGACAAGTGGTTCTCTCAGGCTTACTGCTTGCCTTCCTTACGGGCGTTCTTGTCGAGCCAGGCAGTGAGCTCCTTGATGCTCTTCTCCTGTTCCTGGATGCTCTTCTCGGCGATCTTCTTAGCCTCGGGATTGTCGCCGTTCCTCAGGCCGACCTGGGCCATGGCGATGGCGCCCATGTGATGCGGGATCATCGCGCAGATCCAGGCGACGTCGGGGTCGCCGGCCATCATGCCTTCCATCATCGGGCCGTTCATCTGCATCATGGCGTGCTGCAGGCCCTTCTGGGTGTCGGTCGCCTGACCGGACATGCCCTGCATCGCCATCGACATGTGGCCCTGCATGTCCTTCATCGAGGACTCCTTGCCGGCCGACGCCGCCTTGCAGGTTGCGGGCAGCTCGAACGACGGGGCCTGCATGGAGCCGTGGTCGTTGGAGCCATGGTCGTTATCCGCGGCGAGGGCCGCGCCGATGCCGGTCAGCGCCAGGGTCATCGCGAGTGTCAGGGTACGAACGTTCATGATCATCTCCTCCAATTGATCAATCGGGACGGCCGGCTCGGCCGCCCCGTCAGGGTTCAAGCGGTCATTTTCCGGCAGGTCTCGGCACACCGGCGGCACTGCGCGACGCAGTCCTGCATGTCGCCGACCGCCTCACAGCTCCGCGCGCAGGCCTCGCAGACCTCGGCGCAGGCTCGACAGGTGTGCGTGTGCTCGGGCAGGCCGATCAGCATGAAGTGCGCCGAGGTTCGGCATATTTCCGCGCAGGCCATCATCAGGCGAAAATGCTCCGGCTCGACGTGCTTGCCGCCGGCGGGGAGACAGTGGTTGGAGGCCATGCCAAGGCAGCTTTGATAGCAGCGCAGGCACTCGTCGATGCAAGATTGCATCTCGCCAGACATTTTGTGCATCCTTGTTCTCCTTAAGTTGATGGGTGCTGCCATAAGTTCAGCAAATACATAGACGTAATTTGCGTTTTTGCTGAATTGCGATCAGATCCATAACCATATTCGTCGGATTACGTTCAATTTATTGTCTATAATATTTCTGTATGTCTAGGCGCGGGTCTGCAATGAGGGCACGCGGCGGCGAGGCTCGTCGAGGCGTCGCCGACCTTGTGCTGAGCGTGGGCGAGCATCCCGCTGAGACAGCGGCAGAGGGACCCTACGTCAGCGGCGCCGGATCAACGCGAGATGAGAGATGGGCCTCGCCACGGGATAGTCGGTGCACGCCACGACTGCGGTCGCACCTCGGGCGTCGCGCGCCTCGGGCGCGCCTCATCTCACGCGAGGGTTCGTGGGGGCTTGCGCAGCGCCTCGGGAGCGATACCCGCGCGTCCGGCGACATTATCCGGGATTAACATGGCCGCCCGAAACATGGGCATGGCGGGTGATGCGGGTCCGGCAAAAACACCGAATGTGCCGCCCACCGTCGTCCCACAGCAGCGTCGCTTGCAGGGGCCGGGGCAGCAGCATCGGTCGGCATCGACCGCCCGAACGGATGCCGTCGACTTGCCGGTGGTCACGCGTAGGCGAGGCGCGGTCAACAGCGTCACCGCCAACTCGGCGATGCCCGACGCCTTGTCGAGACCCGGGTTCGCCGCGGGAAGGGACGCCGTGGCGGCATCCGAGACCATGCGACCGCGGTGGCCGCAGTGGACGTGCCCCTCGTGAGCCTGGACGGCGGACGGCGCGACATGGGCGATGATCGCGAGGATCATCGCCGCCATCAGACGCACGATATGCCGGTCGAAACCCATGCCGGTCGCCAACCTCGGCCCAAACGTAGGGACGGCGTCGTCCCTGGGACGTGAATGCGCGCATTCGGGTTTGGTTGCGGCTCGTCCCCCCGACTCACGCCGTCGGGCTCAGCGGCTCGGCGGGGAAGCCTGCGGCGACTATGGTCTCGGCAATGCGGTCCGCAGGGCCGGTCGCGCCGGACACGGTCACGAGCTTGGCCCCGAGGTCCACCTCGACCAGGGCGCCCGGCTCGATGCCGGCGATGGCCCGGGTCACGGACTTGGCGCAGCCTCCGCAACCCATCCTGTCGACCTTGTAGCGGTACATGACGCTCTCCCTGTGGTGGCGTCCCGCACAGATGGGGCTTCCCATAGTGGGAAGGTCAAGGGTCGCGGAATGCCTCCCGCCAGGTGGGAATGGCGTCGATTCGGGCGGGCGCCCAGGTCGGGGCCGACGTGTTAGGACACCGTGCGGATGATCGCGGCGAACTTGCCGACGGTCATTTGCGTGCGGTCGCCCTCGGTCACGTCCCGGAGAGGATGAGGGTATCCGATCAAGCTTCCGGGCTTGCGCCGCGTTCGAGGGCGGCGAACCGTTCGGCCTTCACCTCGGCGACGTGGCAGCCGCGTTGGATCGTCCGCCTGGCGTGACTGAACACCCATGGGCGTCTCCGGCTGCGTATCGCAGGCAGCGCGCAGGGCACCCAGCGGTATGTCGCTGGCGGCGGCCGGTGCCATCGTGTGCGGGCGTTCAAGGGTCAGCATCGGCATGCTCCTCGGGTTGTTTCCCGGGACTGGTCTCAGCGCTTCACAAAGCCAATGTCGGCGGCCACCGCGCTCAGCCGCTCCGGCGCGCGCTCCTTCCGCTCGCTGTAGCGGTCCACCAGGTAGTCGGCCCGCTCTCGGGTCAGGAGCGTGAACTTCACCAGCTCCTCGCACACGTCCACGACCCGCTCGTAGAGCGGCCCCGGCTTCATCCGGCCCGCGTCGTCAAACTCCTTGTAGGCCATCGGCACGGACGATTGATTCGGGATGGTGATCATCCGCATCCAGCGGCCGAGCACGCGCAAGGCGTTCACGGCGTTGAAGCTCTGCGAGCCGCCGGAGACCTGCATCACGGCAAGGGTGCGCCCCTGGGTCGGCCGCACGCTGCCCTCGCTCAAGGGCAGCCAGTCGATCTGACTTTTCATCACGCCGGTCAGGGTACCGTGCCGCTCCGGTGAGACCCACACCTGGCCCTCGGACCAGATCGAGAGATTGCGCAGCTCCTGCACCTTTAAGTGGTCGGCGGTCGCATCGTCCGGCAGGGGCAGGCCGTCCGCGTGGAAGATCCGCACCTCGCCGCCCATGGCTTCGAGGAGCCGGGCGGCCTCGTACGCGAGGCAGCGGCTGAACGAGCGCTCCCGCAGCGAGCCGTAGAGGATCAGGAAGCGGGGCGCATGGGTGAACGGCGCCGCCGCGTCTAGGCTGTCGCGGGTCGGCACCTCGAAATGCGCTTGGCTGAGGTTCGGCAGGCCATCTTTGAAGGGCTGGCTGAGCTTGTCCAAGGGACGTCTTTCTTGTACGTTCAAAATATCGTTTGAAGATTGTAACGAAAATGGATGAACCGCAAGCCCTCGCCGCCTTTGCGGCCCTGGCGCAGGAACACCGCCTGCGTCTGGTGCGGTCGCTCGTGACCGCCGGACCAGGCGGCCTCGCCTCCGGCGTTCTGGCCGAGGCGGTCGGCGTCTCTGCCGCGACCGTATCCCACCATCTCAAGGAGCTGAGCCATGCGGGCTTGGTCGCCTCGCGGCGCGAGGGCCGTTCGATCATCTACAGTGCTGCCTATCCGGCCCTGTCCGACCTGATCCAGTTCCTGATGCGCGACTGCTGTCAGGGCCACCCGGAGGTCTGCACCCCGGCCGTCGCCGCCCTCGCCGCCTGCAACTGCCCACCCGGAGACACCCTCTATGCCTGATCGCGTCTACAACGTCCTGTTTCTCTGCACCGGCAACTCGGCCCGCTCGATCCTGGCGGAAGCGATGCTGAACCAGGATGGGCAAGGCCGCTTCCGGTCCTACTCCGCCGGTAGCCAGCCCAAGGGCGAGCCGCATCCGCTGGCGTTGCAGACGCTACGGGAGAGCGACTACCCCGTGCACGGGCTGCGCTCGAAGTCCTGGGACGAGTTCGCCGCGCCCGGTGCTCCGGTGATGGATTTCGTGTTCACGGTCTGTGACAACGCAGCCGGCGAACCCTGCCCCTTCTGGACTGGTCAGCCCGTGACCGCTCATTGGGGCATCGAGGACCCTGCCGCTGCGGAAGGCTCGGAGATCGAGCGCAAGCGCGCCTTCGTGACAGCGCAGCGCTACCTGAAGAACCGCATCGCGGCCTTTATCGCCCTGCCGCTCGGCAGCCTCGACCAGGCGGCCCTGTCGGCCAAAGTCAGAGAGATCGGCCAACAAGCCGGTGCCACCGCGCTCCGGCCGGAGGTCGCTTGATGGACGTCATCATCTACCACAACCCGGACTGCGGCACGTCCCGCAACACCCTGGCGATGATCCGCAACGCCGGAATCGAGCCTCATGTGATCGAGTATCTGAAGACGCCGCCCGCCCGGGCGCTGCTGGTGCAGCTCCTCGCCCGGGCCGGCCTGCCCGTCCGCGACGCACTGCGGGAGAAGGGCGCGCCGTTCGCCGAGCTGGGCCTTGGCGATCCGGCATTGACCGATGCGCAGCTGCTCGATGCCATCGAGGCGCATCCGATCCTTCTCAACCGCCCGCTGGTGGTCAGCCCCAAGGGCGTGCGGCTGTGCCGGCCGTCCGAAGCCGTGCTGGACCTCCTGCCGGGGCAGCAAGGCGAGTTCGTCAAAGAGGATGGCGAGCGGGTCGTGGACGAGCACGGCCGCCGCGTCGGCACTGCCTGAACCCCAACCCCGACCCATAAGAAGAAAACGCCCGGATGCTCGCGCTCGCCATCTTCCTCGTCACCCTCGTCTTCGTCATCTGGCAGCCAAGGGGCCTCGGGATCGGATGGAGCGCGCTGGCAGGCGCGGCGGTCGCGCTCGCCACGGGGGTGATCCATCCGGGCGATATTCCGGTGGTCTGGCATATCGTCTGGGACGCCACCTTCACCTTCGTGGCGCTCATCATCATCTCGCTGCTGCTCGATGAGGCCGGTTTCTTCCATTGGGCGGCGCTGCACGTCGCCCGCTGGGGCAGTGGGTCCGGCCGGCGGCTCTTTCCGCTTGTCGTGTTGCTCGGCGCGGCCATCGCTGCGGTGTTCGCCAACGACGGCGCGGCGCTGCTGCTGACGCCGATTGTGCTGGCGATCCTGCTCCGGCTCGACTTCAAGCCGGCGGCGGCGCTGGCATTCATCGTCGCCTGCGGGTTCGTGGCCGACAGCACCTCCCTGCCGCTGGTGATCTCCAACCTGGTCAACATCGTCTCCGCCAACTTCTTCGACGTGACCTTCGGCAGGTATGCGGCCGTCATGGTGCCGGTGAACCTGGTGTCCCTGGCGGCGACCCTGGTGGTGCTTTGGGCTTTCTTCCGGCGCGACGTGCCGGCGGCCTACCCGGCGGCCGCCTTGGAGCGCCCGGTCGGGGCCATCCGCGATCCGCTGGTGTTCCGGGCGGCGTTCCCGCTGCTTGGCGTGCTCCTGCTCGCCTACTTCGTCACCGCGCCGTTCGGCGTGCCGGTGGCGGCCGTCACCTGTGCCGGTGCGGCCGTTCTTCTACTGCTTGCCGACCGGGGCAGGGTCATCCCGATCCGCAAGGTGCTGACCGGCGCCCCCTGGCAGATCGTGCTGTTCAGCCTCGGCATGTACCTCGTGGTCTACGGCCTGCGGAACGCCGGCCTGACCGACGAGCTGGCCACGGGCTTGGTCTGGCTCGCCGGCCATGGCCCGTGGGTCGCCACGGTCGGCACCGGCTTCGCGGCGGCGATCCTGTCGTCCGTGATGAACAACATGCCATCTGTGCTGATCGGGGCGCTCTCGATCCAGCAGGCGCCGGACCTGTCCCCGCTGACGCGCGAGCTAATGGTCTATGCCAACGTGATCGGTTGCGACCTCGGCCCGAAGTTCACGCCAATCGGCAGCCTCGCCACGCTGCTCTGGCTGCACGTCCTTGACAGCAAGGGCCAGAAAATCACCTGGGGCCAGTATATGAAGGTCGGGCTTGTCATCACCCCGCCCGTGCTGCTGGTCACGCTCGTGGCGCTGGCGGCTTGGCTGCCGCTTCTCGGCACCCGGTAGGCAGCCCGTGTCCGAGGCCCGCCGCTGGCCGGTGATCTCCGCCCTCGGCGTCGTGCAGATCCTCACCTGGGGCTCGTCGTTCTACCTGCCGGCGGTGCTTGCCGGCCCGGTCGCCGAAAGCACCGGCTGGCCGCTCGCCTGGGTCGTCGGCGGACTGTCACTCGGCCTGCTGGTCGCCGCGTTCGCCTCGCCGCATATCGGGACGGCGATCCACCGCCACGGCGGCCGGCCCATCCTGGCGCTGGCCGCGCTGCTGCTGGCTGCCGGGCTGACCATGCTGGCGCTGGCTCCGATCCTGCCGGTCTACCTCGCCGGCTGGCTGCTGCTCGGCCTCGGCATGGGTTGCGGCCTGTACGATCCGGCATTCGCGACCCTCGGCCGGCTCTACGGCGCGGCGGCGCGGCCGGCGATCACCACCCTGACCCTGTGGGGCGGGTTCGCCAGCACCGTTTGCTGGCCACTTTCCGCCTTCCTGGTCGCGCATTTCGGATGGCGCGGTGCCTGCCTGGCCTATGCCGGCCTGCACCTCGCGGTGACGCTACCGCTTGTCCTCCTTCTGATCCCCAAGGCCCCGGCACCGCCGTCGGCGGGGCATCACCAGGACCGAACCGGCCCGCTGTCCGCGAAGGAACGGCGGGCGTTCCGGCTGTTCGCCGGCGTGCTGATAATCGGCGGCGCGATCATGTCGCTTGTTTCGGTGCACCTGCTGACGCTCCTGCAGGCGCGGGGCGTGGCGCTCGCTTCGGCCGTCTCCTACGGGGCGCTGATCGGCCCGGCTCAGGTCGGCGCCCGCGTCGCGGAAATGTCGTTCAAGGGCCGGCACCATCCCCTGTGGACCCCGACCGCAGCCCTTGGCCTCGTCGCCCTCGGCCTGGTGCTGCTCGCCGGCGGCCTGCCCGGCGTCGGGGTCTGGCTGGTCCTCTACGGCGGCGGCAACGGCATCTATTCGATTGCGCGGGGCACGGTGCCCTTGGCCCTGTTCGGCCCCGTTCGCTATCCGCTGGTCGTCGGCCGCTTGGCACGGCCGGGGCTGATCGCGCAGGCGCTAGCGCCGCCGGCCGGCGCTTTCGTGCTGACCTACGCCAGCCCGGATGCCCTTTGGTGGCTCCTGCTCATCCTCGGCCTCGCCAACCTCGGACTTGTCGGCGGGTTGTGGCGGACACGGTAATCGCTCCACCGCTTCGGCAGCTATGGGAACTCGGTCGCGCTTCAGCATCCTTGGCTTCGACTTCCCAGTCCCCGGGACAATCGCCCCCCACGCCGTCCGTCCGCTTCGGCCAGGGTGGGCGGACCGGCCGGCCGACCAAGCTCCGCGAGAAGCCGGGCATCGGCTCCTGGGGGGATGCCTCAACGTCGGTTCACCGCCCCGAACGAGTACGGTGACGGCGAGCGCCCGCGCGACGGCTGCGCTCAAGCCGGCGCGCCTCCACGATAACGGGCGAAGGCGCCGCGCCCCTCCGGCCCGAACAGGACCACCTCGTAGATGTCGGGCTCCCTGCCCTCGACCTCCATGCCGGGCGACCCTGCCGGCATGCCCGGAACGGCCAGTCCCGTCACCTTCGGCCGCTCCGCCAGCAGCCGCCTGATGGCGTCCGCCGGAACGTGTCCCTCGACCACGTAGCCGTCCACGAGAGCGGTGTGGCAGGAGGCGAGGTCCCTCGGCACGCCGAGACGCGCCTTGACCGGGTTCACGGGACCCTCGGTCACCGTCACCGTGAAGCCGGCCTGTCGCAGGTGGTCCACCCACTTCGCGCAGCAGCCGCAACTCGGGTCCTTCGTCACGGCGACGGTCGGCAGGCTCTCCCCCATCACGGGTCGTCCGAGCGACACTCCCGCCGCCAAGCCCGCGAGCACGGCACGCCGGGACGGCATCATGTCTGACTTCATCATTCGCTCCTGTTGATTCCTCATTCGGCCGCCAGAGGCATCCGTGCACCCTCCGCGGCGGCCTCCGGCAACCCGCGACCTTTCACCAACGCGTAGACGGCCGGAATCACGACGAGGGTCAGCACGGTCGAGGACACCATCCCGCCGATCATCGGCACGGCGATGCGCTGCATGACCTCGGAGCCCGAACCGGTGCTCCAGAGGATGGGCAGGAGACCCGCCATGATGGCGACCACCGTCATCATCTTGGGCCGCACCCGCTCGACGGCGCCGACCATGATGGCCTGCCGCAGGTCCTCGCGCGTGAGGGGGCGTCCCTCACGCCGGCACCCTGCCCGGACCTCGTCGAGGGCGTGGTCGAGGTAGACCAGCATGATCACGCCGGTCTCGGCTGCGACGCCGGCGAGCGCGATGAAGCCGACCGCCACCGCCACCGACATGTTGAAGCCCATCCACCACATCAGCCAGACGCCGCCGACGAGCGCGAACGGCAGCGAGAGCATGACGATGAGGGTCTCGGTCAGACGGCGGAAGTTCAGGTAGAGGAGCAGGAACACGACGAGCAGCGTCAGCGGCACAACGATCCTGAGGCGGGCTTCGGCGCGCTCCAGGTACTCGTACTGCCCGCTCCACTGCAGGGTCGTGCCCTGGGGCAACCTGACCTCCCTGTCGACCGCGGCCCGCGCGTCGGCCACGTAGCCGCCGAGGTCGCGCCCCGTGAGGTCGACGAAGATGTAGACCGCGAGCTGGCCGTTCTCGGTCCGGATCGAGGTCGGCCCCCGGGTGAGCTCGACCTTCGCGACCTCACCGAGCGGCACCGTCCCGCCGGCCGGCAGCGGCACCTGCACCTCGTCGGCGATGGCCCGCGGGTCGGAGCGGAAGGCGCGCGGGTAGCGCACGTTGACGGTGTAGCGCTCGCGGCCCTCGACCGTGTTGGTGACGCTCTGCCCGCCGAGAGCCGAGGCGACCACGTCCTGGACGTCGCCCACCATGAGCCCGTAGCGGCCGAGCGCCTCCCGGTCGGGCGTGATGTCGAGGAAGTACCCGCCGATGACCCGCTCCGCGTAGGCACTCGACGTGCCCGGCACGTCGCGCACCACCGCCTCGACCTGACGGGCGACCTTCTCCATGGCGCCGAGGTCGGTGCCGAGCACCTTGATGCCGACCGGGGTCCGGATGCCGGTCGAAAGCATGTCGATGCGGGCGCGGATCGGCTGCGTCCAAGCATTCGAGACGCCCGGGAACTGCAGCGCCCGGTCCATCTCCGCCTTGAGGCTCGCGAGCGTCACGCCCGGGCGCCACTCGGCCTTCGGCTTGAGGCTGATGATGGTCTCGGCCATCTCCATCGGCGCCGGGTCGGTCGCGGTGCTGGCGCGCCCGGCCTTGCCGTAGACCGAGGCGACCTCCGCGAAGGACTTGATGATCCGGTCCTGGGTCGCCAGCAACTCGCCCGCCTTCGTCACCGAGATGCCGGGCAGGGTCGTCGGCATGTACATCAGCGTCCCCTCGTCGAGTTCCGGCATGAACTCCGAGCCGAGCTGGCGCGCCGGCCAGACGGTGACCGCCAGGACGCCGAGGGCGAGCAGGATCGTGGGCAACCGCGCCCGCAGTACGCCCGCGATGACCGGGCGATAGAGCCAGATCAGGAGCCGGTTCACCGGGTTGCGATGCTCCGGGACGATCCGTCCGCGCACGAACAACACCATCAGCGCCGGCACCAGGGTCACCGACAGGAGCGCCGCCGCCGCCATGGCGAAGGTCTTGGTGAGCGCGAGCGGCCCGAACAGGCGCCCCTCCTCGCCCTCCAGGGTGAAGATGGGCAGGAAGCTCACGGTGATGATGAGGAGTGAGAAGAACAGCGAGGGGCCGACCTCGCCCGCCGCCTCGACCAAGATCTCGACCCGCGGCTTGTCCGGCGGCGCCCGCTCCAGGTGCTTGTGGGCGTTCTCGATCATCACGATGGCCGCGTCGATCATGGCGCCGACCGCGATGGCGATGCCGCCGAGCGACATGATGTTGGCGCCCAGCCCCAGCGCCTTCATCCCGGCGAACGCCATCAGGATGCCGACGGGCAGCATCAGGATGGCGACCAGCGCGCTTCGGACGTGTAGGAGGAACACGATGCATACGAGGGAGACGACGACGCTCTCCTCGACAAGCGTGTGCCGCAGCGTCTCGATGGCCGCGTCGATGAGTTGCGAGCGGTCGTAGACCGGCAGGATCTCGGTGCCGGCCGGCAGGCTTTTCGCCACCTCCGCGAGCTTCGCCTTCGCGTTCTCGATGACGGTCAGGGCGTTCGCGCCGAACCGCTGCAGGACGATGCCGCCGGCGACCTCGCCGTCACCATTCATCTCGGTGATGCCCCGCCGCTCGTCAGGCCCGAGTTCGACCCGGGCGACGTCCCGCACCCGCAGGGGAGCACCACCGGTGGTCTTCAGGACGATGTTGTCGATGTCGGCCACGCTCCGCAGGTAGCCGCGTCCGCGCACTATGAACTCGAACTCGGAGAGCTCGACCGTGCGGCCGCCGACGTCGGCGTTGCTCGCCCGGATCGCGTCCCGGAGCTTGTTGAGCGAGATCCCCTGCGCCCGTAGGCGGTTCGGGTCGACCACGACGTTGTACTGCTTGACGAAGCCGCCGACGCCCGCGACCTCGGCCACGCCCTCGGCCCGCGACGCCCCGAAACGGACCACCCAGTCCTGGAGGGAGCGCAATTCCGCGAGCGTGCGCTCCTTGGCCACGACCACGTACTGGTAGACCCAGCCGACGCCGGTGGCGTCCGGACCGAGGGTCGGGGTCACGCCCGCCGGCAAGCGGCTGGCGGCCGCGTTGAGGTACTCCAGCACTCGACTACGGCCCCAGTAGGGATCGGTGCCGTCCTCGAAGATCACGTAGACGAAGCTGACCCCGAAGAACGAGAAGCCGCGCACCACCTTCGCCTTCGGGACCGTCAGCATGGCGGTCGTGAGAGGATAGGTGACCTGATCCTCGACCACCTGCGGGGCCTGGCCCGGGTACTCGGTGTAGACGATGGCCTGCACGTCCGAGAGGTCGGGGATGGCGTCGAGCGGCAGCGTTCGCAGCGCCATGACGCCAGCGGCCACGGCGAACACGGTGCCGACCAGCACCAGGACGAGGTTGCGGGCCGACCAGCCGATGAGGCGCGCGATCATGGCTTGCCCTCAAGGTTCGAGGCCTGCCGGTCGCTCGCCTTCGGGGCGGACATGGACTGAAGCGCCGCCTTCAGGTTGCTCTCGGCGTCGATCAGGAAGTTCGCCGCCGTGACGACCCGGTCGCCGGCGTCGACGCCCTCGCGGACCTCGACGTAGCCCGTGCCGCGAACCCCGACCTTGACCTCGCGGGGCTCGAAGCGCCCCCCGCCCCTGTCGAGCAGCACCACCTGCCGTGCACCTGTGTCGATGACCGCGTCGTCGGGCACCGCCACGACGGGCTTGCCCGCCCCCGTGGCGATCTCGACCTCGGCGTACATGTCCGGCAGGAGCGCGCCGTCCGGGTTCGGCAGCTCGATGCGCACCCGCGTGGCCCGGGTGTCCGGGTTTACCTGCGGATAGATCACCCCGACCTTGCCGGAGAAGGTCCGGCCCGGGGCCGAACGCAGGCGCACGGTCACGGCCTGTCCGGCGCGAACCCCGGCCAGGTCGCGCTCGGGCACGTCGGCCAGCACCCACATGACCGAGATGTCGCCGATCCGGAACAGGGTGTCGCCGGCCGCGGCCTTCATGCCCTCGACGGCCGAGCGCTGCAGCACCAAGCCGTCCCGGGCCGACGACCAAGTGATGGCCATCGGCACCTTCCGGGTGCGCTCCATGTCGTCGATGACGGCCTCGGAGACGTTGAGGTTCTGCAGGCGTCGCCGAGCTCCGTCGAAGCCGGGGTTGGCGATGAGCTGCGCGGCGGCGGAATTGATGTCGGGGGAGTAGACGTGGACCAGCGGCTGGCCCTTGCGGACGCGGTCGCCGGTGGTGACGTCCTCGACATGGTCGACGTACGCGTCCGACCGGGTCGCGATGACCGTCACGCGCCGCTCGTCGAGGGCGACGGTACCGGGCACGCGCACCGGCTGCGCCACCACCCGCCGCTCCACGGTTTCGGTTCGGACGCCGGTCCGCTGGACCTTGCCGGGGGAGACCGTCACGACGTTGCCGCCCTCGTCCTCGCCCGCGTAGACGGGGATGTAGTCCATCCCCATCGAATCCTTTTTCGGGGTCGCCGAGGTGTCCGGCAGGCCCATCGGGTTGCGGTAGTAGAGCACCTTGCGCGTGCCCCGGTCGGGCTTTCCGGCCGCCGCCGTTCCAGGCGCCGCCATGCCGTGCCCGGTCACGTCGTGGCCGGCCATGTCGGGGGATGTCGTCTCGCTCCCTTGTGCCTGGTCGAAGCGCACGTCCTCGCTGGCCCGAACCGCCCGGAAGTCGTGCCCCTCCGCAGTCGTTCTCGGCGACGCGGAGTAGACCGGCTTCCCATCCGGATCCTGGTAGTAGACCACCGGACCCGTGACCTTCGGCGGCGCCGGTGCCTGCGGACCCGGCATGCCGGTCGGCAGCCAGTGGGCGAACTCGGTCCGTGCGCGCTCGACGAGGACCGGAACGGGGCTGCCATCGCGCCCCGCCCAGTACCCGGTGCCCCCCGCCGCCAACGCGGCGAGGATCCCGGCGAGCCATGCCGAGCGGCTCACTTGACCGCCTGGAAGACGAGCCTGTCCTCGACGGTGCCGGTTTCGCCCTGGACCTTCGCCCCCAGCGAGAGCCGCCAGCCCCCGGCCATCGTGAGCTTCGCCTTGAAGCGGTAGATGCCAGGCTCCGTCGACGGGACCTGCTCGATCGTCGAGGTCATCTCGTCCATGCTGTCGGGCGCCATGTCGATGCGCTTGGCGAAGATCACCGCGTCCGGAACGGGCTTGCCGGTGCGCTTGTCCATGAGGCGCACCGAGAGGATGGTCTCGCCGACCTTCGCCTCCGTCCGGGTCGGCTCGAAGGCGTAGTCCTTGATGCCGGCGAGCGCCGGCAGGGCCGGGACCGACAGCGCGGCGCCGAGCAGCGCGGCACCGAGGGCGCGCGCGAAGGGGTACGTGGTCACGGATTTCGTCTCCTGAACGCGATGGATGGCCACGCGCGGACGCGCGGCGTCGTGCCGGCGTTCACGCCGGCGGCATCGGGCTCAGGCTCGGGGGGGCTCAGGTAGGGGGCGGCCGGACAGGCTGGCGAAGGACGCCGCATCGGGCCACACCCGGCTCGTCCGCGTCGCCACCGGGGCCGGGACGGACGCCGCGGTCGGCAGGAGGGAGGCGACGCTGGCGAGGCAGAGCGCCAAAAGCGGACAGCCGGCCTTGGCGCAGTCGGGCTTCGCCACCTTCCCGGGCGGGCAGCACGGCATGTCGGCCATGTCCGCGTCGCCCACGTCCATCCCCTCCATCTCGGCATGGGCAATGGCCGAGGTCGCCTCAGGCGCGGCTTGCGCCATGATGAACGCGCGCATCCCCGCGGCGGCCGCGGGCGCGGCCACCGGCGTCAGGGCGAGGCTGAGTACCGCCAGGAGCGGCAACAGTCGCCGAAGGGCGATCAAGAACGTCACGCAGGTACGATGCCAGCTTTTCGATCCGGGCGGAAGGCCAGTGTCACGGGAGACGGCGCGTCTCAAGTCTTGAGGGTCAAGGTTTCGTTCCGTCGGGCGGTCGATCCGCCGACCGACCTCGCCGGGCGGGCGTCTCGGCGACCCGTTTCTCGTGAGCCCGCCGGACCGCGCCATGGCGCGTCCGGCCTGCCGTGCCATGGCCGTCCCCGAACGGCAGGCAGAGGCCGGATCGAGGCCGCTACCCATGGAAGCCGCATCGACACCGTCGGTCCCCTGGCAAGCCCGCGGACATGGGGTGGCCGTCTGCCGGGCGCGCAATCTGGAAGGCGGTCAACAGGGGAATGGTCGCGTGCATCGCAGGCGTGAGCCGGTCGTCGCCCTCGGGCTGTTGCGCTGGCCGCCCATCGCAAGGGCGCAGGTTCCGGGCTCCCGGCATCCGCGCGCGTGCTGTCCGGGCATCTGGGAAACCTACCGCACACTTGGCCCTCCGCGCGGTAGGCGGTGCAGGGCGGCGCGCCAAACCTCACCCCGTACAACCCCAATCGGCCGGTCCGGCGGTTCGGACCCCGCGGGAGGTTCAGAAGTGCTGGGCGGGGGGTGCCGACCGGGCGGCGGCAGGGCGACGGGGCACCGCGCTGATCGATCCGGTCGTCAGGCCGACGTCCGGAGCTTCGACCTGAGGCGTTTCGGTCCGTTGCGATTGATGCGTCTGGGGCAGAAAACGGGGTGGGACGTTGTCCATCCATCCCGCGAGCGCGTAACCCGGCAGTCCGGCGAGCATGGCGATTCCTGCAAAGGCGGGGATGATCTTGCTTTTCATGGCGGAACCCGTTGATCTGACGAGAAGCTTGCCGCTCCTTGTCTTTAAGTCCGGATGTCTTGGACGTACCGTTACAGCGCGCTGCGAACCTTTGTGGGGTTGGGCCGGGGTCGCCCGGCGCGGCGCCTCGCTCACCGGGGGGATGATCCTGCAAGCGATTGTGGGATGCGCGGCGGCCGCATTGCCTCGCGCGGCCGGGCGGGTGGGAGGGTCATGCCCGTCGTCGTGCCGGATCCCATCCGCGGCGATACCGCAGCGAGGCCCGTGACATGAAGCGTCGGCCGGCGACAGGCCCCCAAACCGTCGCGTCGCCCCTTGAACCCCGGCAGGCGATCCGGAGGATGTTCCGAACCGGCTCGCTACCAGCGAAGGAGGCGCGGTCCCAGGAGCGCTCCGACGAGCGTGCACATCGCGATCGTCCCCCCGTACCAGACGGCGACGAACGGTACGGTATCGTCCATGCAGTGCAGTGAATAGCCGAGCGCGCTCACGGCTCCCGCGGAGAGGCCGACCAGGGCACCCGCCCGCACGAGATCCGTCGGCGCTCCGAACCGTCGAACCGCCCAGGTGACGACGGCGAACGGCACGACGGCGATCACGGGGATCGAGATGAGGCATTCGAGCCAGGTGTGACCGGATACCATGCCGTGCCAATGTTCGGTCGGCGCCATCAAAAGGCTCACGCACGCCAGCGCCGCGACCACGAGGAACGGCAAGGCGGCGACCCCGAGATGGACGCGGCTCTCGCCGCCGGGCCTGACCGCCCTGACGAGATACCGGAGCGCGAGACTCCCGACCGCGGCCGCGAACGAGAACTTGAACGCGAGGAACAGGAGCGGCCGGACCTCGGTCAGGCCGGGACGCAGGCCCAGAAACGCCAGCGCCAGGCACAGCGCGGCCGTCGCGCCGACCGCGACCGCCAGCGCGAGCCGGCGGGTCATCCAGGGGGCCCCGACCGGTTCGCGCTCGAAGCTGGCGCCCAGCAGGCCGATGAGTTCGTCGGTCTTCATCTCGCCTTGCCTCCCACGAGATTGGCCAGGGTCTTCAGGCCGCGGTGGACGCTCACCTTGATCGCGGTCTCGGACATCCCGGCACGTTCGGCCGCCTCGGCGGCGCTCAGGCCCTCGACCTTCGTCGAGAGGATCGCGTTCCTCATCTTGGGCGGTAGGTGCGCCAGGAGGCGCTCGACGTCGAGCGAGCTCTCCGCCGCGACATGATCGTCGCGAGCCACCAGCACGCCGGCATCCTCGACCGGGACGTCGGCCGCGGCCGTACGCGTACGCCGAAAATGGTCGATGAGCTTGTAGCGGGCGATGGCGTGGATCCACGGCGTCACCGGTTGCGTGACGTCATAGGTGTGCCGCCGCACATGGATCACCATCAGCGTCTCCTGGACGAGATCCTCCGCCTCGGTGTCGGTACGGCCGGAGCGAGCCAGCTTGCCTTTGTAATACGCGCGTAGGTGCGACCCGAGCCGCCCCAGGAAGCGCCGGTAGTCGGCCGCGCTGCCCGCAAGGCTGGCGATGAGCAGCGCGCGCAGTTCCTCTTCCACCTGCAGCACCGGGACTAGGCGGGCCGGTTCGTAGCCGCTGAGCGGATGTCAGAGATACGTCGCATGTTCCGCCACCCCACCGTGTCCTCACGACCGCAGCACCATCCTGTAGGAGCGTGTCGTACGGCGATCTGCGCCCTGAGGCTCGTCGGCCGAAAGCGACGTATGATCGGCCGCGCCGCTCGGAGAACAATCCGCAAGCGGCCGCCGAAACGTTACAGCGCTCGCGGCATGCCCGGGAGCGTAGGCATGTGCCGCGCATAATTGCCAAGCCTATGCCCCGATCTTAGACCCAGCCGTACCCGACGCCACGGGCCGGGCGGGAAGCCTCCGGAGCCTCGCCGCCGGCGCTCTCCCTTCGCATGGACAGGCTTGCCGAGAGCGCCGCGGAGAGGGCGGTCTCCGATCCGGGGAAGACGGCGGGCTCGGCCCGGGGCCGGCGTTCGGCGCCATCGCTTTTCCCCTCACCGCGGGCGGTCCGGGCAAGAAGCCGGCCCGTCCCGCCATCGACGTTTTCCTAGGAGTACGATCATGATCGAGGTGATCCCGAACTGGCATCCGGTCGCGGTCCATTTCACGGTCGCCCTCCTCATCACGGCCAGCGTCCTCTTCGCCGCGGGGACCCTGTTCAGGAAAGCGGCATCGGGAGGCGCGCTCACGGCCGCCGCCCGATGGAACCTCGCGATCGGCGCGGCAGTCACGGTCGCGACCCTCGCCACGGGTTGGTCGGCGTACAACACGGTCGATCACGACGCGCCCTCGCACGCGAACATGACCGTCCACCTTCGCTGGGCCGTCGCCACCGCGCTCGTGTTCCTCGCCGCCGCCGGCGTCGCCTGGCTGGAGCGCCGGAAGGTCGCAGGCGCGGGCGTCCTGCTGCTGGTGCTCCTCGCCGGAGGTTCCGGGGCCCTCGTGGTCACGGGCTGGCTCGGCGGCGAGAACGTCTACCGTTACGGCCTGGGCGTCATGGCGCTCCCGAGATCGGGCGACCACGTCCACCCCGCAAGCGGCGGCCATCCCCATGAGCACGGCCACGACCACGAGACCGCGGACGCCCCAAAGACGCCCGATGCCGCCGCGGGCAAGGTAGTGACGCGCCCGGCGCCGGACGCCCCCTCCACACCGCACGAACACGCTCATTGACGGACGGGCCGCGGTGATACCCGTCCCGGGTACCCCCAAGCGCCCGTCGCATGAACGCGGCGGGGGTCCTGGCACCGGTGTGGCGGTCAATCCGCCGAGTGCGGCTTCGCCGTCGACACCGGCATGTGGCGAACTTCCAACACGCTGAGTTTGTGGGACATCGGTCGAGCACCACGGATTGCAGCTTCCACCCCGGCGTGAGAATGTCCGCGAAGATTAGGCAGGGGCCCTGATCAGTGAATGTCGTGCGCGCATTGCTGCTTGCCGTACTCGCCTTGGCCTTGGCCATCGCGCCGGCAGCGCCGTGCACCATGGGCCGGCAGTCGATGGCTCACCGCCACATAGCAGCCGCCGCGGCGACGCCTCTCGCGCACGCCGCCGGCGCCTTGGGCGGCCAGAACGAGCCGGACGAGGCTGGGATACGGGGGACTTCCCTCGCCGTGCCGGCGGCGGCCGCCGACGAAGGATGCCCCGGCCATCGGCATCGCCCCAAGCATCCTCCCTGCCCGGCGACCTGCTGCCCGCTCGCGTGCCAAGCCGCGCTTCCCACCCTGCCATGGGCGAGCATCACCCTGGAATTTCATCCGTCCGAGCGGGTCCTGATCGTCCAGGTGGACGGGGCCGTCGACGCGCATCCGCTACGGATCGAGCGGCCGCCGAGGCGCCAAGCGTGACGCGCGGGCGGATCTAGCGCCCGCCCCCGGCCGCTCCGAAGGGACGGCCTCGCACACCCACAACGAGCCGACGCCTTCGCTGGGCGCGACGCCGTCGCCGCTCGGCCCGCGGCCCGTGCAACGCCTGGGACTGCCTTCGGCCGTCCGCCTCAATTCGGGAAATCCAAGATGTTCAAGCTGCCGAGACCGGCCGCGCTCGCGGCGGTCCTGCCGCTCGCCGGCTGCTTGCCCGCCGCCGTTCCCGCCGGGCTCGTCCTGCCCTCGGAGCCGGACATCCCGGTCCGGCCGCCCCGCTACGCCAAGGTGACGCAGGGCGTGAAGGATTTCGGCGTCGTCGACCCTAAGGATTGGCGCGAGCTCAATCGTCAGGTCGCGCCGAAGGCCGGGTCCGGCGGGATGGGGGGCATGCCGGGCATGGACGGGATGCCCGGCATGGGCGGCAAGCGCGATTCGGGGGGGCGGTGATGGCCCGTCGCTGTAACCAAACGGGCGGCGGCGCCGGACTACCGGACATGAGTGGCACGACGACCGCGCCGGGACACGCCGGTACGACCGCGCGACCGCCGGACGAGGCCGTCCGGGGGCGGTTCGTGCGCGTGGCCGCGAGCGTTACCGGCCTCGGCCTCGCCTTGGGGGGCTGCGCGAGCTTCTCGCCGGACGCGGGCCTCTCCGTCGCAGGCGGCTACGCAGCGTTGGAACTGCGCAAGGACATCGTGAAGGCGGACGACCAGGGCGTCGCGCCGAGCGCGGACGCGCGCGTGGACGCGTTGCTGCGCCGTCCCCTGACCGCCGACGGCGCGGTGCAGGTCGCACTCCTGAGGAACCGGGGCTTGCAGGCCGCCTTCAACGACCTCGGCGTCTCCGAGGCGCAGTACGTGCAGGCCACGCTGCCGCCCTCGCCGCGCCTCTCGATCACGCAGTGGGGATTGGGGTTCAACACGGAGATCGAGCGCGCCGTCGCCGCCAGCGTGCTGGAGTTGGCGACGCTCCCGGTGCGCGCCGAGATCGCGCGGCAGCGGTTCACGGCCGACCAGTACAACGCGGCGGAGCAGGTCCTGCGGCTCGGGGGCGAGGCGCGCCGGCAATTCTACCGGACCGTGGCGGCCAACCAGGCGACCGCCTTCCTCGAACAGGCGCTGGCCGGCGCGGAATCCGCCTCGACGCTGGCCAAGCAGCTGGGCGAGACGGGCGCGCTGAACAAGCTGGAGCAGGCGCGCGAGCACGCCTTCTACAGCGAGTTGGGCGCGCAGCTCGCCAAGGCGCGGGTGCAGCAACGCGCCGAACGGGAGCGGCTCACCCGACTGCTCGGTCTCTGGGGGCGGGACATCGATTTCCGCCTGCCTAACGGCCTGCCGCCCCTGCCTGGGAGGCTCGTCGACGGGCACGCCATCGAGGCCGAGGCGATGAGCAAGCGGGCCGACGTGCAGGCCGCCCGCTTCGAGCTGCAATCGCTCGTGGGGCAGTTCGGGCTGAACCAGGCCAGCGGCTTCGTCAGCGTCTTCGATGCGGGCTTCGCGAACCGGTTCTCGCGGTCGAGGACCGCGGGGGGCGAGGGCGGTGCCCCGAAGGTCGACAAGGCCAGCCTGAACGGGTTCTCGGCGGATCTCGTCATCCCGATCTACGACTTCGGGGCCACCGCTGTCCGGGGGGCGCAGGAAAGCTACATCGCCAGCGCCAACCGCCTGGCGGAGCGCGCGGTCAACGCCCGCTCCGAGGTGCGCGAGGCGTACCAGCGCTATCGCGGCCAGTACGACATCACCCGGCATTACCAGACGAGCGTCCTGCCCCTGCGGCGGACGATCCAGGACCAGGCGCTGCTCCAGTACAGCGGCATGCTGCTGGACGTCACGACGCTGATCGTCGACGCCCGGGCCAGGATCCTCAGCAACATCCAGGCGATCGAGGCGCAGCGCGACTTCTGGATCGCGGCGACCGACCTCAAGGCGGCGACTGTCGGCGGCGGTTTCTCGGGGGGCAACTTCGGCGGCGAGGCCGCCGGGGGCACCCCGGGGACGAGCCTCGCCGTCGCGACGCCCGGCGGCTGAGATCCGGACCCCGGACCGCCCATGACATTCGGAGGGAAACCATGACAGACATTTCGCGCAGGGGGATCCTGGGTGCGGGCGGCCTCGTGCTCGCCGGCACCTCCATGATCAGCGGGCGCGTCCAGGCCGCCGGGCTTCCGGAAGCCCCGATCATGGACAAGGCGACCATGCAGCCCCCGCTCTATCCGACGAGCGGGCCGGACTACCAGCCGGTGGTGACGCTCAACGGCTGGACGCTGCCGTGGCGCATGCGCGGCGACTGGAAGGAGTTCCACCTCATCGCCGAGCCGGTCGTGCGCGAGATGGCGCCCGGCATGGACGCGCGGCTCTGGGGCTACAACGGCCAGTCGCCGGGACCGACCATCGAGGCGGTCGAGGGCGACAAGGTCCGCATCTTCGTCACCAACCGCCTGCCGGAGGCGACCGCCGTGCACTGGCACGGGCAGACGCTGCCCAACGGCATGGACGGGGTCGCCGGCCTGACCCAACCCGGCATCCCGCCGGGCAAGACGTTCGTCTACGAGTTCATCCTCCGGCGCTCCGGCACCTTCATGTACCACCCGCACTCGGACGAGATGGTCCAGATGGCGATGGGCATGATGGGCTTCTTCGTCGTGCATCCGCGCGATCCGGCCGAGCGGCGGGTCGACCGCGACTTCGTCTGGCTGCTGAACGCCTACGACATCGAGGCCGGGTCCTATGTGCCCAAGGTCAACACGATGCTCAACATGAACATGTGGTGCTTCAACAGCCGGGTGTGGCCGGGCATCGATCCGATGGTCGCGCGCCAGGGCGACAAGGTCCGGATGCGCTTCGGCAACCTGACCATGACCAACCACCCGATCCACGTCCACGGCGTCGACTTCAAGGTCACCGGCACGGACGGCGGCTGGATCAACGAAAACTATCAGTTGCCGGAGGTGTCGGTCGACGTCGCGGTCGGGCAGATGCGGGCCATCGAGTTCAACGCCGACAACCCGGGCGACTGGGCGATCCACTGCCACAAGTCGCACCACACCATGAACGCCATGGGCCACAACGTGCGGACCTACATCGGCGTGAACCTGAAGAGCACGGCCAAGCAGATCCAGAAGATCGCCCCAGGTTACATGCCGATGGGTTCGACGGGCGGTGGCATGATGTCCGAGATGGAGATGCCGCTGCCCGAGAACACGCTGCCCATGATGACCGGCGCGGGCCCGTTCGGGTCGGTCGAGATGGGCGGGATGTTCACGGTCCTGAAGGTCCGTCCGGGACTGGCGGCCGGCGATTACCGCGACCCCGGTTGGTACAGGCATCCGGAAGGCACCCTCGCATACGAGTGGACCGGCGAGCCGATGCCGGAGCCGGCCCGCGCCCCGGACACCCCGAAGGCCCGGCGCGCCCGGCAGACCGACCTGCGGGTCGTCGATCCGCGGACGCGCCGCACGGCCTCGAACGCGGGCGGCCACGAGCACTAGGCGGACGCCCACAACGCGCCAGACGGCCTGCCGGAATCGCCACGAGCGAGGCAGGCGAACCCGTTCGGAACGGGAGCGATCCCGTCCGAAGTCCGCCGCGCCGGTCGCCGATCCCCTCAACGGCGCCGGCGTGGCGGTTCAATCGACCTGAGGAGAAGAAACCATGAGAAGCAAGTTCCCGCTCGCCGTCCTTTCGGCGGCCTTCCTGGCGGTCGCGGCGCCTGCATGGGCGCAGTCCGTGAAGGGGACGGTGACGAAGGTAGACCCGGCCGCGGGCAAGGTCACGCTCGACCACGCGGCGATCCCGAAGCTCGACATGGATGCGATGACGATGGCGTACCCCGTCAAGGATCCCGCGATGCTCAAGGATCTGAAGGCCGGCGACAAGGTCGATTTCGACGTCGCGGAGGCCGGCGGCGCGTACACCGTCACGAAGATCCAGAAGACGAAGTAGCGCCCTGGAGGGAAGCCCCGTGCGGCTTCCGCCCGGTCCCGCGCGAGGGCTTCGGAGCCCTGAGATGGAGCAACCATGCGACGCCTGATCCTGTCCACCGCGCTCGCGGCCGCGCTCGTCGCCCCGATCCCGCAGCACGCCGGCGCGCAGCCCGCCAAGGGCGCGCCCGCAGCCCTGGAGCGGGCGCGCGAAACGATGTCGAACCGTTTCCGGGACACGAAGTTGACCGGCGACCCGGACCGGGACTTCGCGGAGCTGCTGATCGCCAGCTACGAGGAGACGTTGTTCCTGGCCAAGACGCAGCTCGACTACGGCGGTGACCGGCAGCTGCGCGAGCTCGCGCAGAAGATCCAGGACGAGCAGCAGGCCAAGATCGACGCCCTGAAGCAGTGGCAGGTCCGCAGCCGCGAGGCCGGCTACCGGCCGCAGCCGAACCAGACGCCGTCGGGCGAGGGACCGTTGGACCGTCGAGCGAAGGGCGACCCGGCCCAGGGTCAGCCGGAAACGCCCCCCGCGGAGAAGGCGGCCCCGCAGCCGGCTCCGCAGGCGACGCCGTCGAACGCCCCGCTCGTCGCCGGAACCGTCAAGAAGGTCGACGACGCCGCGGGCAAGGTGACCCTCGACCACGAGACCATCCCGAACATCGGGATGGACGCGATGACGATGGCCTACAAGGTCCAGGACCCGGCCATGCTCAAGGGCCTGAGGCCCGGCGAGCGGGTGCGGTTCTCGGCCGACCGCGTGAACGGTTCGATCGCCGTCACCCGCATCCAGAAAGCCAAGTAGTGGGATACGGCCGGAACGTCCCACGCCCGGCGGCACCTCGCGCCCTGGGCGTCCTCCTCGGCCTCGCCGCCGTTGCCGGCGCCGGGGCGGCCGCGGCGGAGGGCACCGCGGGACCATCCGCGACGGCCACGGCCCCCGGGAACGCCAAGGCCCGCGGTCGCACCGCCTATGGCGAACTCCTCATGCGGGAGGCGACGGCACGCGGGGTCCCGCCCGCGCTCGCCGAGGCGGTCGCGTTCGTCGAGAGCGGCTACGACGCCGGGGCGGTCGGAACGGTCGGCGAACTCGGGTTGATGCAGGTCCGGCCGGCCACGGCGGCGATGCTCGGTCATCGCGGGCCGGCCGCGGAACTTCTCGACCCTGCCACGAACATCCGCTTCGGCGTCGCCTACCTCGCACGGGCCTGGAGCCTCGCGGGCGGCGATGTCTGCCGTGCCCTGGCCAAGTATCGTGCCGGCCACGGCGAGGAGCGCATGACGCCGCACTCCGTCGATCACTGCCGGCGCGCCCACGACCGGCTGGCCGCCATGGGGTCGCCGCTCGCGGCGGTCGCGGCGACGGCCGGTCCCGGCATCCCGCGGACATCCGCATCGAAAACCCGCGCGGCGCCGACGGCCGTCATGTTCCTCGCGAACCGGTTCTGGGCCGCGCACGTCGCGCGCGTCCGGGCCGTCGAGATCCGGACCGCCCGGATCATGGAGGGCGGCTGATGCGGCCCGAATGGGCGGCGCTCCCGCCGCTCCCCTGGGTGCGCCGGAAGGCGCCGGTCACCCGTGCGCGTCGACGCATGGCCGCCCTGGTGCGCCGGCGGCGAATGGAGGGAGGCTCGGCATGACGTTCAAGCCTTACCCGCACGCGCGCGGCGACGGCTCCCTCGGCGATGGCTTGGCGATGCTGCGCGCCAGGGTGGCCCGGCGCATCGCCCTGGGCCCCTACTCCAGGCGGGTCTCGATAGGTTTTGGGCGGAACCTGTCGGTCGCCATCGAACCGCCGGTCGCCAAAATCCCGGTGCGATTGCGCGACTTCCGGCCGGACGACCTCGCGGCCCTCTTCCCCTCCGGCGGCGACGAGGCGGCGAAACGCGAACGCGATGACGTCGAGTGGCGATTGCGTGCCGCCGCGCACGGCGTCCTGCCGAGCCGCTGCTACGTGCTCGAAGAGGTCAGGTCGGGCCGCCCGTGCCACGTCCAGTGGCTCACCGACCCGGGTTACGGCGACGCGGTCCGTCGGTCCGGGGCCCTGCCGGTTCTGGCAGCCGACGAGGCCATGCTGGAGAACGCCTTCACGCCGAAGGGCTTCCGCGGCCTGGGCGCCATGGCCGCCGCCGTGTACCTGATCGCCGAACGCGCCCGGTCACTGGGCAAGGGACACTTGGTGGCCTTCGTCGACGCCGACAACGCCGCCTCCCTCAAGGCGGTCGAACGGGCGGGCTTCAGACCCTGTTCGATCCGCACGAGACGCCAGTTCGCCTTCGGGACGTTCCGAACCGTCCGATTCGAACCGCGGGCGGGGGCCGTGGGTCGCGGCGCGCGCGCCACGCCGCGGGACGAGGGCTACGGCGCTCACCCAGGGGACGGCATCCAGTCGGAGGTGGACGCACGAGAGGCGGAGCCGCCGGATGCCGACTGAGCCCATCAATCACGCCGGGCCGCGAAGCGCGCCCTCCCCTCCCGGACATTCGGACCGATCCGCCCCGTGACGGCAATCGAAGCCATCCACGCCCTCGCCCACAGGCTCACGGGCCTCGACTACCCACACGGCCACTGGTGGATCGTCGCCGATGCCCTCCTCGTCTTCGTCGTGGCGCCTGTGTGGACCGCGTGGCTCGTCGGCCGCGCCGCGCTGCGCCGCCGTCGGCGGACGGCGGATGCTGTCGCCGCGGCGGGAGCCACCGATGCCCTGCGGGACGCCCCGTCCCGTGGCCGTCGGCATCGCGGCTTCGCGCTCCGGCCGGGACGGCGCCTGGAGGCATACGTCCTGGGTGCCACGGCGGGCATCCAGGTCCGCTTGGTCTTCCTGTCTCTCGCCACGCTGCCGGCCGCCTGGCTGACCCTTGAGATACCCAAGCACATCGTCAACCACACGCTCGACGACGCGCGGGGCGACGGGCATCCCGGCATGACGTTCCTGGGACTCCCCCTCGGCCGCACGGAACTCCTGTTCGCGCTGTGCGCCGGCTACCTCGCCGTCCTCACCGTGAACGGCCTCCTGAAGTACGCGGCGAACCGGGTCCGCGGACGCGTCAACGAGCGGGTCGTGCGACGCCTGCGCCTGGCCGTCCTGCGGCGCGTGCGGACGGAGCGCTCGGTCGAACGCCGCACGACGCTCTCCGCCGTGGCGGTCCAGGAAGTCGAGCCCATCGGCTACTTCGGCGGCAGCCTCGTCGCGGTCCCCATCGTGCAGGGGGGCGTGCTGGTCACGAGCGTCGCCTTCCTCCTGCTCCAGGACGTCGCCCTTGCCTTCGCCGCGCTGATCATGCTGCCGGTGCAGCTTACGGTCCTGCCGCGCCTCCAAAGGCGTCTGAACGCGAAGGTCCGGCAGCGCGTCCTCGCCACGCGGACGCTGGGCGCCCTCGTCACCACGCCCGAGGTCGCCGGGCGTCCGGGCCTCGCCCCTTCCGCGGCGGAGCGCGATGCATCCGCCTCGTCGTTGCGGCGCCACATGGCGCACGTCGAGGAGCTTGAGCGGCTCCGCGTCGCCATCAACGACATGAAGGGCGGCATCAAGAGCCTGTACAATTACACGTCCAACCTCACGCCGTTCTTCTTCTTCCTGATCGGCGGCTATCTCGTCGTGCAAGGCCGCCTCACGCTCGGCGCCCTGGTGGCGGCGCTCGCGGCCTACAAGGAGATCGCGCCCGCCCTCAGGGAGCTGTTCGATTTCGCCCAGGATTGGTCGGACGCGGCGGCGCGCTTCGCCGAGGTCACGCGGGCCGTCGACCTTCCGGCTGCCGTTCAGCCAGGCATCACGAGGTCGGTTTCGGCACGGGAGGCGGCCTAGCCGACGGGCGCCCAACCTGTGCCGTTCCCCGACCGCGGCCTCCCCCCGCTCCGCCTCCCGGGGCCCGCACCATACGAGGTCCTGGCGCGGCCGCCCCCGGTAGCGAAGGCGACCGCGGCCCTCGGGGCTCCACCGTCGGTGCTTCCGGCCACGGCGACGTCGCGTGCCCTAAGGCCGTCCGGCGCGGCTCGGCCGGCGGCGATGCGAGCACGCTCCGGATCACACCGGCGTTCGAGCCGAGCGAAGCGGTCGCGGGGCCGGGTCGGTCGCGGCGTCCAGACTCATCCGGGTGCGCCGACGTGCCTCGACGGAACTAGGAGTGGGGCGATGAGGATCGGGGAGGTGGCACGCGCCTGCGGGATCTCGCCCAAGATGATCCGCTACTACGTGCGGACGGGCCTGATCCCGACACCGACCCGGTCGGTGTCGGGCCTTCGGGTTTACGCCGAGGACGAGGTGCGCAGGCTGCGGTTCGTGCACGCGCGGCATCCGTCGATAGTCGCGCCGCCGCTGGCTGCCATGGGGCGCGCGTGCGCCACGTTCACAATCCTACGATTCTGGGCAGGTTTCTGGCTGCTGCGCCGGCAGTGTTTTTGTCCTTAGCGCGCCAGACTGGGACGCTTTGCATCAGGCGACCCGCACGGCGTTCGGATGGGTTTGCGCAAGCCGACCTCGGTTTTGGCGCAGCGCCACTCACCGGGTGGGCGTGATGGAGCTAAACAGTATGGCTGCTCAGCCCTTGCAGCAGCTCGCCGGTTCATTTCGTTCCTGAGCTTCCTGGATCGGCGGGCACGGGACATCGCCGTACGAGCAGAATACACAGCAATCGCCCTTCTTCGGGCGGAGCAGAGTGCCGCAGCCAGGGCATTCGTAGAAGAACTGGCAGGCGTCGGTCGGCATCGTTTCCGAAGCCCGGTGCCCACAATGCGGACAGGTCAGGATCGAGATCAGCTTCATCAGGCTGTCCGCAGCATCTTGATCAGGGCGGGCTCAAAGTAGCTCCCGGCCGCAGCGGCGGCGATGAACAGCGTGGCGAGGCTGAGAAGCACCAGGGGGGCGGATGACCGACGCGGAGCTGGGCATGATCCATCCGGCCCGCAAGCAGCCCGTCGCCGCCGCGCGTAGAAGAACCAGCCGGCGATGACCGCCAGGACGCTGACGAGCATCAGCGGCGTGCGAAGAGAGGCGAGCACGCCGAGGACCGTGAAGACCCCAGCACCGATCCCGAGGCCGCCCAAGACTATGGGCAGCACGCAGCACGACGAGGCCGCCAGGGCACCGAGCCCCGTGATGGCGCCGAGCGCAGCGATGCTGCCAACGCTGACCGCGGCCGGTTCGTGGACGGGTCGTTCGGCAGGCGGTGTCTGATCGAGGGTCATGTCTCGTATCCATCGTGATCCTCGGCTACCCTGCATCCTGTAGCCACTACAGGATCAAGGGCGATCTTCATGGGTACGGCTAAGGGGGCGCGAAGCGGGGCCCTGACCATCGGTCAATTGTCGCTGCGGACCGGCGTCAACATCGAGAACATCCGGTACTTCGAGAAGGTCGGCCTACTCCCTTCGCCCCCGCGCACCGAGGGTGGCCATCGGTCCTACGGCGTCGAGCACGAGCGCACCCTGGCCTTCATCCGTCGCGGACGCGAACTTGGCTTCACGCCGAACGAGGTTCGGGCGCTGCTCGAACTGCGTCGGCCTGGTAAGGCAACCTGCCGCGAGGGACAGGGGATCGCGAGGCACCACCTTGACCGGGTGCGTGCGAAGATCGCGGACCTGTCAAGGCTCGAACGTCTCCTGGCCGAAACCATCGAGCAGTGCCCCGGTGGGGCGGCTCCTGGATGCCCGGTGCTCGATATGATCGACCCCGCCGAGTGAGCTTCGGAGCACCCATCCGACGCCTGCATCCTCGGTAGACCCAGAGGCCCCCACCGTCGGTCCGCTCCGGCCGCGAACCAGAGCGGTTACAGGAAGCGGTCCTGGCATTCGGTTGCTTCAAACCTCGAATGTTCGGAAGTCCCAATCACGGCTGAGCCCGGCCCTCCCGAAATATCATGTCGTCTTCCTGATCGAATGTCGACGACGATGCGCTCCGGGGCCGGGCTCCCTGCTTCGCTTCCGGCCTTGTGGGACGCCGGCTCCGGGTAGCGCGGTGGCCCTCATCCTCGCAGCAGGCATGGTCCGAGAGGACCTCGATGACACGGCACTCGCCGACCCGGCCTTGGCCGCACGCGTCGGTCATGCGGGCGAGCTCGCCCTTCAGGGCCATGAGCCGCTCGATGCGGCGCTCGACCTCGGCCATGTGACGCCGGGCGATCTTGTCGACCTCGGCGCAGGAGCGGTCGGGCTGGGCGGCCAGCGCCAGTAACTCACGGATGGCGTCCACCTCGAAGCCGAGCTCGCGCGCGTGGCGGATGAAGGCCAGGCGCTCGATGTCAGCCCGCCCATAGCGGCGGCGGCCGCCTTCCGTCCGCGGCGGCGGCGGCATCAAGTCGGCCGTCTCGTAGTAGCGGATGGTCGTGGCGAGCACGCCGGTACGCCGCGACAGCTCGCCTATCGACAGCTCCATTTTTCCGCTTGCTCCTCTAGTCGCTGGAGGAAGTAGGCAGTCGTCCACGACTTGGAAAGGAGGCGTCATGGCCAAGGAGTGCTGCGGCTCGACCGTTGGCTGTCAGGCATCGAGGGCGGAACGTGCGCATCCGGCGGCGCCGCCGCAGGTCGTCGCGGGGGGCGATTGCGGCACGGGGGATGCCTGCGGCTGCTCTGGGGGCGTGCCCGTCTTCGACGGGGTCGACCCGCGCTACAAGCGCGTGCTGTGGACGGTCATCGCCGTCAACGGCGCCATGTTCCTGACCGAGATGGCCGCCGGGCACCTTGCCGGCTCGCAGGCGCTCCAGGCCGACGCCCTCGACTTCCTGGGCGACACGGTCACCTACGGCCTGAGCCTCGCGGTCATCGGAGCGTCCCTCAGGGCTCGGGCCACGGCGGCGCTCGCCAAGGGGCTGTCCCTCAGCGTGATGGCAGTCTGGGTCTTTGGCTCGACTGCCTACCACGTCCTGGTGCTCGGGGTGCCCAAGGCCGAGGTCATGGGCGTCATCGGGCTGATGGCCCTGGCAGCCAACCTCGGCTCGGTACTGCTGCTGCGCCCCTACAAGGACGGCGACGCCAACGTGCGCTCGGTCTGGCTGTGCTCGCGCAACGACGCCATCGGCAACGTCGTGGTGATGGTGGCTGCGCTCGGTGTCTGGGGTTCCGCGTCGGCCTGGCCCGACCTCGCCGTCGCGGCGGTGATGGCCGGCATCTTCCTGACCTCGTCGGTGCAGATCCTGCGGCAGGCCTGGGCGGAGTATCGCGAAGGCGCCGTCACGACGCGAACCGCGGCGTCCGGATAAGGCGCGCACCGATCCGCGTACAGACCAAGACGGATACAGGGACGACCATGACATCACACGACGCACGCGCAGGACATGATCACGGATCGCATGACCACGACGGCGAGGCGGGTCACGACCATGCCGGGCATTCCCATGGGCCAGGGCACAGCCATGCCCCCGCAAGCTTCGGGACGGCATTCGCCATCGGCATCGCGCTCAACGTCGGCTTCGTGGCCGTCGAGGCGACCTACGGGGTCCTGGCGAACTCGGTGGCCCTGCTCGCCGATGCCGGCCACAACCTCTCGGACGTGCTCGGCCTCATCGTGGCCTGGATCGCGACGGTGCTGGCCAGGCGGGCCCCGAGCGCGCGGTTTACCTATGGGATGAAGGCCTCGTCGATCCTGGCGGCCCTTTTCAACGCCGTGTTCCTGCTGGTCGCCGTCGGCGCCATCGCGTGGGAGGCGATCCAGAGGTTCGGTGAGCCCGTCCCGGTCGCAGGCAAGACCGTGATGGTCGTGGCCGCAATCGGCATCCTGGTGAACGGCATCACCGCGTGGCTGTTCGCCTCCGGGGCCAAGGGCGACATCAACATCCGCGGGGCGTTCCTGCACATGGCGGCCGACGCCGCCGTCTCGGCCGGGGTGGTCATCGCCGGCCTCGTCATCCTCTACACCGGATGGACGTGGCTCGATCCGGTGGTGAGCCTCGCCATCGTGGCCGTCATCGTCTGGAGCACGTGGGGGCTCCTGCGAGACAGTCTTACGCTGTCCCTCGCCGCCGTCCCGCCGGGCATCGACCCGGTCGCCGTACGCCGCCACCTCGAAGGGCTGCCCGGCGTCGCGGCCCTGCACGACCTGCACATCTGGGCGATGAGCACCACGGACACCTGCCTCACGGCGCACCTCCTCATGCCCGGCGGCCGTCCCGACGACGCCTTCCTGATGGCGGCGGCCACCGGCATCAGGGAGCGGTTCGGCATCAGCCACACGACCCTCCAGGTGGAGACGAGCGAGGCCACCGCCTGCGCCCTGGCTCCGGACCACGTGGTCTGAGCGCGGCATGCAAGCCTGGTCCTATACCCTGATCCCCGCCGCGGCCGCCGTCGTCGGCGCGGCGGTGGCGGTCAACCTGCGGCCGGGCCCCGTCCTGGTCAGCGCCATCCAGCACTTCGCCGCGGGCGTCGTCTTCGCGGCGGCCGCGGGCGAGATCCTGCCCGACGTCAAGCATGCCGGATCGCCCTGGGCCATGCTGGTCGGGGGCGCGCTCGGCGTCGCCGCGATGCTCCTCGTCCGTATCCTGGAGAAGCGGGTGAAGGGGCCGGCCGGGCTGATGTCGGTCACCGGCATCGACATCCTGGTGGACGGCCTCGTCCTCGGCATCGCCTTCGCGGCCGGGGCGAAGGCCGGCATCCTGCTCACCGTCGCGCTGACCATCGAGGTGCTGTTCCTGGGACTAACCGTGGCGAACGAACTCGGCGAGGGCGGCGCGTCGAAGGGCAAGGTGGTCGGCCTGACGGCCGCCCTCGTGCTGCTGCTCCCGCTCGGAGCCCTGCTCGGCGGGCCCGTCGGCTCGCTGCCCGCCGCCGTCCAGGCCGGCTTCCTCTCCTTCGGCCTGATCGCCTTGCTGTACCTCGTGACCGAGGAACTCCTCATCGAGGCGCACGAGACCGAGGACCGCCCCTGGGTGACGGCGATGTTCTTCGCGGGCTTCCTGCTGCTGCTCCTGCTCGACGGGATGATCGGCTAGGCTGTATCCGGAATGCTTGCCGCGGGCGAAACCAGGTCCCTCCCGGACGAGGCCCACATCCTGCTCGTCGAGGACGACGACGGCATGCGCGTGCTCGTCGGCCGCATCCTGCGGGAGAGCGGCTTCCGGGTCACGGGCTGCCGCGGCGGCGCCGAGATGTGGTCGCTCCTGCCCGACACGCCGGTTGACCTCGTCCTCCTCGACGTCATGCTGCCGGGCGCGTCCGGGTTCGACCTGCTCAGGGCCCTGCGGGCGAAGGGCACCGTCCCGGTCATCATGCTGAGCGCCCGCAACGAGGAGGCGGACCGGGTGCTCGGCCTGGAACTGGGCGCCGACGACTACGTCGCCAAGCCGTTCGGGCGCCCAGAACTCCTCGCCCGGATCCGGGCGGTGCTCCGCCGGTCGGCGCTCGCGCCGGTGCCGAGCGCGGCGTCGCGGCCGGAATCCCTCGCCTTCGCCGGCTGGCGGCTCGACCTGCGCAGCCGCGCCCTGACCGATCCCGAAGGCGCCGCCGTCGACCTGTCGGGCGCCGAGCACGACCTGCTGCTGGTGTTCCTGGAACACCCGGGCCGGGTGCTCGGCCGCGAGCAGATCCTGGAGATGGGCCGCGGGCGCCTCTCCGCGCCGTCGGACCGCAGCGTCGACACCCTGGTCAGCCGGCTGCGGCGCAAGCTCGAACCGCCCGCGGGGACGGCCGCCGTCATCAAGACGGTGCGGGGCACCGGCTACATGCTGGCCGCCAAGGTCGAGCGGGCATGAGGGGCGTCCTCGGCCTCGCCCGCAGCCTGGAGGGGCGCACCGTCGTCGTCCTGCTCCTGGCCGTGCTCCTCGTCCATGGCGGCGCGCTGGCGATCTACCGCCTCTCGGCGGCGGCCGCCGCCGACGAGGCCTTCGCCACCGAGGTCGCCCGCCAACTCGTCATCGCGCGCGAGGCCGTGTCGCGGCGCCCGCCGGAGGAGCGGGCTGACGAGGCCGAGGCCCTCTCGTCGAACCATTTCGAGATCGGCTGGGACGCCCCAGCGCCGGCTCGCCCCCCGGGGGCGACCGATCCCGCGCTCCGGGACCTGCGCGACCGCCTCCTCGCCCTCGAACCGGTCCTCG